>JAQVKR010000263.1 GCA_028694565.1 Gammaproteobacteria bacterium
TTCCAAGGGCTGTTCAAGTTCGCCTTCGTGCGCAATCCCTGGGATCTGCAGGTGAGCTCCTACCACCACATCCGCCGCGAGCGGCCGCAGCTGCTGGCGGGCAGCGACGATTTCGACGCCTTTCTGCGCTGGAAGCTGGATCCCCGGCGACCCTACCAGTACCACGTCGACACCTCCATCCAGCTCCAGCTGGACTACCTGGTGGATCTGCACGGGCGCATCCTCGCCGACTTCGTGGGCCGCTACGAGCGGCTCGACGAGGATTTCGGGGAGGCCTGCCGGCGCATCGGCATCAGGACCCCGGCGCTGCCCCACAAGCGCCGGGCCGCCGATCGCGGGCGGGACTACCGCGGCTACTACACCGACGCCACCCGCGAACTGGTGGCGGACCGCTTCCGGCGCGACATCGAGACCTTCGGCTACACCTTCGATCCCGACTGAGGGGCCGGCCGCGGCCGGCGGTTCGCCTCCCGGCCGGACGCGGCGTCCGCCCACCGTCCTCGCCACGAACTATGCTTTGGACAGGAGCGGCCGACGGGACCCGGACCCGTGCGGTCGGCGTCCATCACGGAACGTGAGAAGGGAGGAACCGCCATGACCATCGCGGCATCGGTGCGGCGCATGCTCGATGCGCACGGCATCGCCTACGAGCTCATTCCCCACCCCCGGACCGAGACCACCCTGGAAACGGCGCGCGCCGCCCGCGTGTCCGAGGATCACATCGCCAAGGGAGTCCTGCTGAAGGATGGCCACGGCCCGCTGCTGGTGGTGGTGCCGGGCGATCGCCACGTGCGGCTGGATCACCTGCGCGAGGTGCTGCAGCGCACGGGGCTCGAACTGGTGGGCGAGGCGGAGATGGCCAGCCTGCTGCCCGACTGCGCGCCCGGCGCGGTGCCGGCGCTCGGCGCCGCCTACGGGCTGGAGACCTGGCTGGACGACTCCCTGCTCGGCCTGGCGCACGTCTATTTCGAGGCGGGCGACCATGCCCACCTGGTGCGGGTGCCCGGCGAGGCGTTCCGCCGCCTGCTGGGCGAGGCCCGCCACGGCGCCTTCGGCCGCTAGGCAGCAGGCGATGGATGCGCCAATCAGGGTCCTCGTGCTCGGCACCGGGCAGATGGGTTCGGCCATGGCGCGACTGGTGCTGGCGCGCCCGGGGCTGGAGCTCGCCGGCGCCTGCGCCCGCCGTCCCGGGCGGGCGGGCATGGACCTCGGGCGGGCCATTGGGCTCGATCGCGAGCTCGGGCTGCCTGTGGTGCACGACCTGACGGAGGCGCTGGCGCAATCGCACCCGCGGGTGGCACTGCAGGCCACCTGCTCGCGCCTCGCGGAGGCGCGGGACGAGATCGAGACTCTGCTGCGCCACGGCGTGCGGGTGATCACCATCGCCGAGGAGATGGCCTGTCCGGCGGCCACCGACCCGGACGCCGCGGCGGCGCTGGACCGGCTCGCCCGGGACCGCGGCGCGGCGCTGCTGGGGACCGGCATCAACCCGGGCTTCGTGATGGACCTGCTGGCGATTGCGCTGACGGGCGTCTGCGCCGAGGTGCGCTCCATCCGCGTGGAGCGTATCAACGATCTCTCCCCCTACGGCCCCACGGTGCTGGAGAGCCAGGGGGTGGGCCTTTCGCCGGCGGCCTTCCGGGCCGGAGTGGAGGCGGGGCGCGTGGCGGGGCACGTGGGGTTCCGGCAATCGATCCGCCTCATCGCCGATGCCCTGGGCTGGGCGATCGAGCGCATCGAGGAGCGCCGCGAGCCCATCGTCAGCGCCGTGCGCCGGGAGACGCCCTTCGTCACCGTCGAGCCCGGGCAGGTGGCGGGCTGCCTCCACACCGCGACGGCCTGGCGGGAGGGCACGGCGGCCATCACCCTGGTCCATCCCCAGCAGGTGCGGCCCGGGCTGGAGGGGGTGGTGACCGGGGATCGGATCGAGATCGACGGCTCGCCGCCGGTCCGCCTGGCCGGCAGCCCGGAGATTCCGGGCGGGCAGGGAACCGCGGCGCTGGCGGTGAACATGATTCCCCGCCTGCTCAGCGCCGCGCCCGGTCTCCACACCATGGCGGATCTCCCGGTCCCCGCCGCGTGGCTCGGCGATGTCCGGAACCGGGTGCGGGATCGGGAGCGGCTCGGAGATCCAGCCGAGGAGGCGGGGCGATGACGGGAACGGTCGCCGCGGGCAGCTGGGTGGAGATCGGGGCGGTGGTGTTGGCGCCGGGGGAGCGCGCGCCCCAGGTGCCGGAGGACACCCGGGCGGTGCCGCTGGAGCTGCGGGCGAAGGGGGTTCTGGCCGCACCCGCGCGGATCGGGGAGCGGGCGGAGATCCGCACCGCCGCCGGCCGGCGCCTGGCCGGAACGCTGGTCGCGGTGAACCCGGCCTACGGCCACGGCTTCGGCGCGCCCGTTCCCGCCCTGGCCGATGTCGGGCGCGAGGCGCGGGCCCTGCTGAAGCGGGCCGCCGATGCCGGCGGCCGGGAGGATGACCCGTGAGCGGGGCGACGGGCTATGCGGCGGTGATGGCGCGTCGCGCCGCCATCATGCGCGCCTCGGTGGGCATCGACTACGACCGCTACCGCACCGGGGCGCTGGCCTTCGACTACGAGCGGCTGCTCGCCGATACCGGCTACGGGATTGAGAGCGCCCGCGCCGTGCAGGCGGCCACCGGCGTGGGCGCTACCCCCCTGCTGGAGCTGCACCACCTCACCGCCCTGGTGCGGGCGGTGGCGGCGCCCGGCAAGGGGGCGCGCCTGTTCCTCAAGGACGAGGCGAGGAACCCCTCCGGCTCCTTCAAGGACCGGCGCGCCTCGCTCTCGGTCCACGAGGCGAAGCGGCGCGGCTACCCCGGGGTGGCGGCCGCCACCAGCGGCAACTACGGCGCGGCGGTGGCCTCCCAGGCGGCCAAGCTGGGGCTGCCCTGCATCGTGGTGCAGGAGGCCTTCGACAGCCGCGGGATCGCCCAGCCGGAGATCGCCGAGAAGACCCGCGCCTGCGAGGCCTACGGCGCGGAGGTGATCCGCCTCTCGGTGGGGCCGGAGCTGTTCTACGTCTTCCTGCGGGTGCTGGAGGAGACCGGTTTCTTCAACGCCTCCCTCTACACCCCCTATTCCATCGTCGGCATCGAGACCCTGGGCTACGAGCTGGCGCTGCAGGCGCTGGACGCCTGCGGGCGCTTCCCCGACGTGGTCATCGCGACCCACGCCGGGGGCGGCAACGTCACCGGCACGGCGCGCGGGCTGCGCGGGGCGGGCGCGACGGAAACGGAAATCGTGGCGGCGAGCGTGGATCTCGCCGGCCTGCACATGGCCTCCGACCGCGACTTCAACCGCAAGTCCTTCACCACCGGCCACACCGGCTTCTCCATGCCCTTCACCACCTGGCCGGACCGGGCCGACGTCCCGCGCAACGCCGCCCGGCCGCTGCGCTACCTCGACCGGTTCGTGACCGTGACCCAGGGCGAGGTGTTCTACGCAACCGAACTGCTGGCGCAGCTGGAGGGGCTGGAGCGGGGGCCGGCGGGCAACACCTCCCTGGCCGCGGCGCTCGCCATCGCCCGGGAGCTGGATCGGGACCGCGTCGTGGTGGTGCAGGAGACCGAGTACACCGGCGCGGGCAAGCATCCCATCGCCCAGCTCAACCTGGCCCAGTCGCTCGGCATCGAGGTGCGCCGCGGCGACCCCCGCGAGAATCGCCCGGGCGAGCGCATCGTCATCCCGGAGCGGCCCGGGCAGATCGCGGCGCGGGCGGTGGATCTCGACCGCGTCCGCCGCTCCTACCTGCGCCACGCCCTGGAATCGCTGCCCGAGGGTGCGGTGCTGGAGGCGGCGGACTACGCTTTCCTGGTGGAGGAGACCCGCAGCAGCCGGGCCTACGTGGAGGAGATCGTGCATGGCCTGCAAGGAACGAGGGGATGACTTCGGGCGCCGCCGCGCCCACCTGCGCGGGCTGAGCGACGCGCAGCTGCGCCAGCGCTTCTGGGACCTGGCCGGGCGCATCGTCGCCCCGCTGGTGGAGGAGGCGCGCACCCACACCACACCCGCCATCGAGCGCTCCGTGCTGCTGCGCATGGGCTTCTCCAGCCTGGAGTGCCGGGCGTTGGTGCGGGGCATGCACGCACGCGGGCTGCTGGGGCGCGGCGCCGGGCGGCTGGTGCTGGAGCTGGCGCGCAAGCGGGACGTCAGTGTGCGGGCCGCGGGCGAGGCGCTGCTGGCGGGCCGCGACTGGGAACTGCTGGAGGGTATCGGCGAAGGATGAAGCTGCGTCCCGATCAACCCCTCGACCTGCGCGAGGTGCTCGCCGACCTGGAGCGCTACCGGCCGCGCCGCAAGGGCTGGGCGTGGCGCCGCCACGTGCCGGACCAGCGCGTCGGCCCGTTCGTCTACCGCGATACCTCCGCGCCGCTGAAAAACTCGGTGCCGCTGCCCGCCGCCGGCTACTTCGGCGGCATCGACCCCCAGGGCGACTGGGTCATCACCACCGAGATCGCCTCCGGCCGCTTCGAGGACGATCTCCGCCGCATGCGCATGGCCGCCTGGCACGGCGCCGACCACCTGATGGTGATCCGCACCACCGGCCCGTCCCACGTGGACGGGCTGCTGGAGGGCACCCCCGAGGGCATCGGCGGGGTACCGGTGACCCGCAAGCAGATCCGCGCCACCCGCAAGACCCTGGACGCCGTCGAGGAGGAGGTGGGGC
>JAQVKR010000264.1 GCA_028694565.1 Gammaproteobacteria bacterium
CGCGAGGCCGCCCTGGGGGTGGGCGCCTCGAAGCTGCAGACGGTGACACACCACGTGCTGCCGCTGGCCATGCCCGGCATGCTCACCGGCACCATCATCGGCATGGCCCAGGCCCTGGGCGAGACGGCGCCGCTGATGATGATCGGCATGGTGGCCTTCATCGAGGACATCCCGGGCGGCTTCTTCGATCCCGCCACCGTGCTGCCGGTGCAGATCTTCCTCTGGGCGGACAGCCCCGAGCGGGCCTTCGTGGAGCGGACCTCCGCGGCCATCCTGGTGCTGCTCGGCTTCCTGGTCGTCATGAACGCCCTCGCGGTGCTGCTGCGCAGGAAGTTCGAGCGGCGCTGGTGAGTTACGGTTTAGAATCCCACCGAGGTCAAGCATCATGAACAGCATTCCCTACGAGGCCGAGACGGGCATGGTGGAACGAGAGGGCATGGCGGCCGGCGCCGCGCAACCCGGGGAGGCCGAAGCCGGACGGGACGCATCCCCGAAGGCGGAGGACCGGCGCACGGTGGGGGACTACACCCACCCCAGCGCGGTGATGGAGTGCCGGGAGGTGAATGTCCACTATGGCGACAAGCACGCCATCCACGACGTGAGCCTGGACGTGGGCGCCAACGAGGTGATCGCGATGATCGGCCCCTCCGGTT
The DNA here is from genome assembly GCA_028694565.1 of Gammaproteobacteria bacterium. GTDB lineage: Bacteria > Pseudomonadota > Gammaproteobacteria > DSM-26407 > DSM-26407 > Thioalbus. The sequence goes on from JAQVKR010000264.1 coordinate 654, forward strand.
GCGGCAAGTCCACCTTCCTGCGCTGCCTCAACCGCATGAACGACACCATCGACGGCTGCCGGGTCAGCGGCTCCATCCGGCTGGACGGCCAGGACATCTACGATCGCAAGACCGACGTGGTGCCGCTGCGGGCGCGGGTGGGGATGGTGTTCCAGAAGCCCAACCCGTTCCCCAAGTCCATCTACGAGAACGTGGCCTACGGGCCGCGCATCCACGGCCTGGCCCGGTCCAAGGCCGAACTCGACGAGGTCGTCCAGACCAGCCTGGAGAAGGCCGGCCTGTGGGCGGAGGTGAAGGACCGCCTGGACCAGCCCGGAACCGGGCTCTCCGGCGGCCAGCAGCAGCGCCTGTGCATCGCCCGGGCCATCGCCGTGAGCCCCGAGGTGATCCTCATGGACGAGCCCTGCTCGGCGCTGGATCCCATCGCCACGGCGCGCATCGAGGAGCTCATCGACGAGCTGCGCGGGAACTACAGCATCGCCATCGTCACCCACTCCATGCAGCAGGCCGCCCGCGTCTCCCAGCGCACCGCCTATTTCCACCTGGGCGATCTCATCGAGGTGGGCGAAACCGCGGACATCTTCACCAATCCGCGCCACCGCCTCACCGAGGACTACATCACCGGCCGCTTCGGCTGATCCATTCACCCGCGGGCGGAGGAGAGAACAGGACCCATGAGCAAGCCCACCGAAGGCCACATCGTCAAGCGCTTCGACGACCAGCTCACCCATCTGCACGGCCTGGTGCTGGAGATGGGGCGGATGGTCGTCGAGCAGCTCCGGCGAGCCCTCGATACCCTGGACGCCGAGGACGCGGAGGCCGCCCGCGAGGTGGCCGAGCGGGACCAGGAGGTCAACCGCCTGGACAACCGGGTGGACGACGAGCTGGTCCGCGTGCTGGCCATGCGCGCCCCGGTGGCGAGGGACCTGCGGGAGGTGATGGCGGTGGCCAAGTCGGTGACCGACCTGGAGCGGGTGGGCGACGAGGCCCGCCGCGTGGCCCAGCTCACCCAGCGGCTCTACGGCAACAGCGGCTCGAGCCCCAATCCGGGGCTGCTGCGGGACTTCTTCGAGCTGGGCCAGGACGTGATCGCGGCGCTGGAGACCACCCTGCGCGCCTTCGAGTCCCTGGATCTCGACCTGGCCGTGGAGGTGCTCCACAACGACGAGGCCCTGGATGGTGAGTTCCAGGCGGCGCTGCGGCGGCTGTCCACCTACATCATGGAGGATCACCGCAACGTGGGGCACGTGGTGGAAGTGGTGCTCGGGCTGCGGGCGCTGGACCGCATCGGCGCCCACGCCAAGAACATCGCCGGCTACATCATCTACCTGGCCACGGGCCGCGATGTGCGCCATGTGCCCACCGGCAGCCTGATCGAGGAGTTCGGGACCGGCGGGTGATGGGTCTGCGCCTCCCGCACCGTCCGTGGCGCCCGGCTTCCCGCCGGGCGCGGACGATCGTCCGCCGGGGGGCGCCGTGAACGAGGCGCCGCGTCCGGCGGGGCGCCTGGTGGTGGCGTTCGCCGCCCTCGGATGGGCGCTCCGCTCGCGGGGCGCCTGGCGCGGCGAATTGCTGTGGCTGGCGGGGCTGCTGCTGATCGCGGGCATGGCGGTGGCAAACGGCTCGCCCGCCTGGTCGCGGATCGCCGTCGCCCTGCTGGCGCTCTACGCGCTGCGCCACCTGCTGTTCCTGCTGCGGCTGGGGCGCTGGCTCGACGGCAGCGGCACGCTGCCGTCGGTGCGCGGGGGCTGGGGCGAGGTGCTGGGCGGCATCGCCCGGCTGCAGCGCACCGGGCGCAAGCGCAAGCGCAAGCTGACGCGGGCCCTGCGGCGGTTCAATGAGGCGACCGACGCCCTGCCCGACGCCGCGGTCTCGCTTGGCCCCGGCGGCGAGATCGAGTGGTGGAACCCCACCGCCGAGCGGCTCCTCGGGCTGCAGCGGGGCGTCGACCAGGGGCAGCGCCTCACCGACCTGATGCGCCACCCCGAGTTCGTCGCCCGGATGCGCGGCGGCGACTGGTCGCAGCCGCTGGAGCTGCCCTCGCGCATGGACGCGCGCGTCTGGCTCAGCGTGCGGGTGGTGAGCCTCTCGAAGAAGCGCCGGCTGCTGCTGGCGCGGGACATCACCCGCCTGCGCCGGCTCGAGGAAATGCGCCGCGATTTCGTGGCCAACGTCTCCCACGAACTGCGTACCCCGCTGACGGTGATGAGCGGCTACGTGGAGGCGTTGCTGGAGACCGAGGCCGGCGGCAATCCGGCCCGGGAGCGGGCACTGAAGCGGATGCAGGAGCAGACCCGGCGCATGCAGACGCTGGTGGCGGACCTGCTGCACCTCTCGCGCCTGGAGCTGGACCGGAAGGGGCGGCTGGAGCCCTGCCCGGTCACCGGCCTCGTGGACGGTGTCCGCGAGGAGGCCCTCGGGCTGAGCGGCGGCCGCCACCGGGTGGAGCTGGAACAGGATCGCGGCCTCGGACTGGTGTGCCAGCCCGACGAGCTGCGCAGCGCTTTCTCCAATCTGGCCTCCAACGCGGTGCGCTACACCCCGGAGGGGGGTACCATCCGCATTCGCTGGTACCAGGACGAAAACGGCGAGGCGTGCTTCTCGGTGACCGACACCGGACCGGGCATCGACGCGGTGCACCTGCCCCGGCTCACCGAGCGGTTCTACCGCGTGGACGTGGGCCGCTCCCGCGAGACCGGCGGCACCGGGCTGGGGCTCGCCATCGTCAAGCACGTCCTGACCCACCACGACGGGCGGCTGGAGGTGGAGAGCGAGCCGGGGCGCGGCAGTACCTTCACCTGTCGCTTCCCCGCCGCGCGGGTGGTCCGCCTCGAGGCCGGCGGGGAGGCGGAGGCGCCCGGGCCGGGGGAGGATTCCGGAGCGGCGTGAGCGGCGCGTGCCGGCCCTCCCGCGCCCCTGCCGCACCGGCGGGCTGCTAGACTGGGCGCACAGGCGCTGGGAATGAATGGCGAGGCCACCGGGACGGTCGCCTTGTAATCCAGGTGTCATTGCGGAGCGGTAGCCTCGCTGGACGGGGCGCCGCTCCGGAGACGGAGACCAGACGGGCGAAGACATGGCGGGCGAAATCCACAAGGGACACATCTATCACCGGTTCGACGCCGAGCTGGCCGATCTGCGCAGCAAGGTGCTCACCATGGGCGGCCTGGTGGAGCAGCAGCTCGCCGACGCCCTGCGCGCCCTCAGCGAGCTGGACCGCGACCTGGCGGAGCGGGTGGTGGCCGGCGACCTGGAGGTGAACGGCCTCGACGTGGACATCGACGAGGAGGCCACCCTGATCATCGCCCGCCGGCAGCCGGCCGCCATCGACCTGCGGCTGATCCTGACCGTCCTGCGGGTCACCAACGACCTGGAGCGGATCGGCGACGAGGCCGAGCGCGTGGCGCGGATGGCCGCCCGGATCGTCGAGGCGGGCGAGGGCAGCGGGCACGCGAACAAGCTCGGCCACATCGCCCAGCGGGTGACGCGCATGCTCCACGACGCGCTGGACGCCTTCGCGCGCCTGGATGTGGAGCTGGCGCTGAGGGTCGCGCGCGAGGACGCGGACGTGGACCGCGACTACGAGGGGATCATGCGCCTGATGATCACCTACATGATGGAGGATCCCCGCACCATCCCCGCGATGCTGAACATGCTCTGGGCGGCCCGCGCCATCGAGCGCATCGGCGACCGCTCGCGCAACATCTGCGAATACGTCATCTACCTGGTGAAGGGCAAGGATGTACGCCATACCAGCGTCGAGCACATGGCCGAGGAGATGGAGCGCAGGTAGGCGCCGCTCCGGGAGCGTGCGGACCGACCGTGCCGGCCGACGACGGTGATCCGCCCATGAAGTTCGCCGCCGTCGACATCGGATCCAACGCCGTGCGCCTGCTGCTGGCGCGGGTGTTCGAGGGGCCGTCCGGCCCGGTGTTCAAGAAGGAGGCGCTGGTGCGCATGCCCCTGCGCCTCGGCGACGACGCCTTCCTGCGCCGCGAGATCTCCGCGGACAAGGCCTGGCAGCTCGTCAAGACC
>JAQVKR010000265.1 GCA_028694565.1 Gammaproteobacteria bacterium
GAGGATGGAGTCCACCTCGTCCACGATGGCGTAGTAGAGATCGCGCTGCGACTTCTCCTCCATGCGGAAGGCCATGTTGTCGCGCATGTAGTCGAAGCCGAACTCGTTGTTGGTCCCGTAGGTGATATCGCAGGCATAGGCCTCGCGGCGGGTCACGTTCACCACGTTGCGGTAGCTCTCCTCACCCCGGTGCTCGGGATCGAAGCGGTAGGAGGCATTGTCCGGGCCCAGGCCGCCGGAGGACTGCACCACGCCCACCGAAAGCCCCAGCTTGTGGTAGACCGGCCCCATCCACTGGGCATCGCGCCGCGCCAGGTAGTCGTTCACGGTGATGACATGCACCCCGCGGCCGGTGATGGCGTTCAGGTAGGCCGGCAGGGTCGCCACCAGGGTCTTGCCCTCACCGGTGCGCATCTCGGCGATCTTGCCCTGGTGCAGCACGATGCCGCCGATGAGCTGGACGTCGAAGTGGCGCAGCCCGAGCGCCCGATCGGCCGCCTCGCGCACGACGGCGAAGGCCTCGGGGAGCAGCCGTTCGAGATCCTCGCCGTCGGCGAAGCGCCGGCGGAACTCGTCGGTCTTGGCGCGCAGCGCCTCGTCATCCAGCGCGCGGATGCCCTCCTCCAGGGCATTGACGCTCTCCACCGTCTTGCGCATCCGCTTGAGCAGACGTTCGTTGCGGCTGCCGAAAATCTTGCTGAGGAAATTGCTGGCCATGAGTCTCTTCCGGAGATCGGGTTTGGACGGGCATCCCTGCATGGGGGAGCCGGCCACGAGAATAAAGCGCTGATTGTACCGCCTGAAAGGGGAAATTGCTCGCCGCCGGGCGAATCCGGCCGGGCGTCGGCGCGTCCGGGGGGAACGCGTGAAAGGAGCGGTAATATCCCACCCGCGCGAAGCCGCGGAAGGCCTCGGCGGGAGTGGTTGCGGCACCCTGCGGGAGGAGCCCCGCCCCGGTCTCGGGGACCCGGGACGGCAGCCGCACGCACCGGCAATCAGCCCTTCGAGCGCAGGTAGCGGGCCGGGTTCACGTGGCGGCCGTCCCGGAGCACCTCGAAGTGCACGTGGGGACCGGTGGATCGGCCGGTGGAGCCCAGGAGCGCGATGGTCTGCCCCTGCTTCACCACCTCGCCCTCCTTCACCAGGAGCTTGCTGTTGTGGCCGTAACGGGTGCTGAGGCCGTTGCCGTGGTCAATCTCCACCAGCAGCCCGTAGCCGTCCCTGTCGCCGGCGAAGACCACGACGCCCGAGGCGACCGCGAGGATGTCGGCGCCCGACTTCCCGGCGAAATCGATCCCTTCGTGAATGGAGCGCTTGCCGGTGATGGGATCGGTGCGCCGGCCGTAGCCGGAGGAGATCCAGCCGCTCTTCACCGGCCGGCCCGTGGGACGGGTTTCGGCGGCGAGGTTGCGATCCAGGAGCAGGTCGGAGAGCAGCTGGAGCTGGCGTTCGCGGTCATCGACCTGCAGCGCCAGCTCGTCGATGGCCGACCCCAGGTCTCGCAGCCCCTCCGGATCCAGGTTGTCCTGCACCACGGGACCGCCCTGGGGCGGCGATTCGCTGAAATCGAACTCCCCTTCCTCGAGATCCGCCAGCTTGGTCAGGCGTTCGCCCAATGCGTCCAGGCGCATGATCTGGGCCTGGATCTGGGCCACGCGGGCGGCCAGGGTCTCGGTGCGCGCCTGCTGGTCGTCCCGCAGGGCGTCCAGGGCGAAGCGCTGGAACTGCAGTTCCTGGCGCCAGGTCTGCAGCTCGGCCTGGGGCAGGGGGAGCCAATCCTGGCCATCACCCGGGACCGACCTGCCGGTGGAGCCCAGATGATAGCCGAGATAGGCTGTGGCCAAAGGCAGGCTCACCGCCAGCAGCAGGACCGAGAGCACCTGGCCCCGACCCAGCCGCGTGGTGCCGGACTTGCCGTCGCGATTCCGAAAGAGAATGATATGCATGGCGTCGCCGCTTCTGATATCCGAACTGGGAGAGATTAACTTGAACCGCGGGCAATTTCCAATGCGCTTCGCAAGGTTACTCGAATCCCGGGCGGGGCGCCTGACGCCGCTGCTCGAGCGGGTCCGCCTGCTGCAGCGGGTGGAGAATCTGCTGAGGAAGATCCTGGGGGCCGACATGGCCGGCCACTGCCGGGCCGGCGGCATCGCCGGCGGACGGCTGGTGCTGCTGGCCGATTCCCCCGTATGGGCCACCCGCATCCGCTACGCGGTGCCCGCGCTGCTGGAGCAGCTCGGGGATGCGGGTGACGTGCCGGTACGGGAGATCCAGGTCCGCGTCGGGCGCCTCGGCATAGCCCGCGGAAAGGCGCCGCGCCGGGCCCGGCCGCTGGGAGAGGAGACGGCGCGCAACCTGCGCGAGACCGCCGAGGCGGTCGGGGACGAGGCACTGCGCGCGGCGCTGCTGCGCCTGGCGCGGCGGCGCGGCCGACCGGAATCGTGACTGCCCGTCAGCTGCCGCCGAACGCGGGCTGCATGAAGGAGATGGGCGCCTCGGCGGGATCCTCGAAGGTCACCTCCTCCCAGGCGTCCACATCAGCCAGCAACTCCTGCAGCAGGCGGTTGTTCAGCGCGTGGCCCGACTTGTGTCCGCGGAACGCCCCCACCAGGCTGCGCCCGAGCAGGTAGAGATCGCCGATGGCGTCGAGGATCTTGTGCTTCACGAATTCGTCCTCGTAGCGCAGGCCGTCCTCGTTCAGCACGCGGTACTCGTCCACCACGATGGCGTTGTCCAGGCTGCCGCCCAGGGCCAGGTTGCGCTCCCGCAGCATCTCGATATCACGCATGAAGCCGAAGGTCCGCGCCCGGCTCACCTCGCGCACGAACGAGGTGGTGGAGAAGTCCACCTCGGCGCGCTTGGCCGCCCGCTTGAACAGCGGGTGATCGAATTCGATGGCGAAGTCCACCTTGAAGCCGTCGAAGGGCTCGAAGCGGGCCCACTTGTCGCCGTCCTCCACCTGCACCACCCGCTTGATGCGGATGAAGCGCTTGGCCACGGCCTGCTCCTCCACCCCCGCGGACTGGATGAGGAAGACGAAGGGCCCGGCGCTGCCGTCCATGATCGGCACCTCGGGCGCGCTCAGGTCCACATAGGCGTTGTCGATCCCGAGGCCGGCGAAGGCCGAGAGGAGGTGCTCCACGGTGGCGATGCGCACCCCGTCGCGCACCAGGGTGGTGGACAGGGTGGTGTCCCCCACGAACTCGGGCGTCGCCGGCACTTCCACCGGCTCGGCCAGGTCCACCCGGCGGAACACGATGCCGGGGTTCGCCGGCGCCGGCCGCAGGGTCATGTAGACCTTGTCTCCGGTGTGCAGGCCGACGCCCGTCGCCCGGATCACGTTCTTGAGAGTCCGCTGTCTGATCATGCGCGCCCCAGATTGCCTGTCGCCGTGTGGCAACACCAAAAAATTGGTGGACATATTAGCACAGGTTGTGCAGCCGCACACAACCTGCCCACCGGCTCACACCGCCGGCGCCACCCCCCTGCCGCCATTCCGCCCGGCCGCCCCCACGCGGCGACGCCCCGGCATACGCAAACGCCCCGGCCGCTGCGCGTGGCCGCCGCCTCCGGTCAGTCGGCCTGCCGGCGCAGGAAGGCGGGAATGTCCAGGTAATCCATGTTCCCGCCCTCCGGCTCGGCGCCGAACTGCTGGCCCACGGCCTTCTTGCGCATCACCGCCGGACGCTCCAGCTCGTCGAAGTTGGTGCTGCCGTCGGCTTTCTTCGCCACCGCCACCGGACGCACCGGCTTCTGGATCTCCGCGGCGCGGGTCCCCAGGCCGGTGGCCACCACCGTCACCCGCAGCTCGTCGGCCATGTCCGGGTCGATGACCGTGCCCACCACCACCGTGGCATCCTCGGACGCGAACTCCTTGACCGTGCTGCCCACCTCGTCGAACTCGCCGATGGACATGTCCAGGCCGGCGGTGATGTTGACCAGGATGCCGCGGGCGCCGGCCAGGTTGACGTCCTCCAGCAGCGGGCTGGAAATGGCCGCCTCGGCGGCCCGGCGCGCACGCTCCTCGCCGGTGGCCGCGCCGGTGCCCATCATCGCCATGCCCATTTCCGACATCACCGTGCGCACGTCGGCGAAGTCCACGTTGATGAGCCCGGGCCGGGTGATGAGCTCGGCGATGCCCTGCACCGCGCCGAGCAGCACGTCGTTGGCCGCCTTGAAGGCGTCCAGCAGCGAGATGTTCTTGCCCAGCACGCTCAGCAGCTTCTCGTTGGGGATGGTGATGAGCGAGTCCACGTGCCCGGTCAGCTCGCGAATGCCCTCCTCGGCCACCAGCAGCCGCCGCTTGCCCTCGAACGGGAACGGCTTGGTGACCACCGCCACGGTCAGGGCGCCCATCTCCTTGGCCACCTCCGCCACCACGGGCGCGCCGCCGGTACCGGTGCCGCCGCCCATGCCCGCGGTGATGAAGACCATGTCGGCCCCCTCCAGCACCTCGGCGATGCGCTCGCGGTCCTCGATGGCCGCCTGCTTGCCCACCGACGGGTTGGCCCCGGCGCCGAGCCCCTTGGTAATGTTGCCGCCGAGCTGCAGCACCGTGCGCGCCGCGGCGTTCTTCAGCGCCTGGGCGTCGGTGTTGGCGCAGATGAAGTCCACGCCCTCGATGTTCGCCTGGACCATGTGCTGGACCGCGTTGCCG
>JAQVKR010000266.1 GCA_028694565.1 Gammaproteobacteria bacterium
GGGTCGAGCTGGAGGCCCACAGCGCCCCGGGGCCGCGGATCATCGGCAACACGCCGGCCGTGCAGCGGCTGCGCGCCCTCATCGCGCAGCTGGCCGACACCCAGGCCGACGTGCTCATCCTCGGCGAGACCGGCACCGGCAAGGAGCTGGTGGCCCGCTCCCTGCACGAGCACAGCCGCCGCCAGGGACACAACTACGTGGCGGTCAACTGCGGGGCCGTGCCGGAGACGCTCATCGAGAGCGAGCTGTTCGGGCATGAGCCCGGCGCGTTCAGCGGCGCCCAGGGCCGTCGCATCGGCAGGTTCGAGCATGCCAACGGGGGCACCCTGTTCCTGGACGAAATCGAGAGCATGCCCCTCGCCGTGCAGGTGAAGCTGCTGCGGGTGCTCCAGGAGCGGGCGGTGGAGCGGCTCGGCTCCAACGAGCTGATCCCCCTCGACCTGCGGGTGGTGGCGGCGACCAAGGTGGATCTCAGGGAGGCCTGCGCCCGGGGGGAGTTCCGCGAGGATCTCTACTACCGCCTCAACGTGGTCACCATCGATATCCCCCCGCTGCGGGAGCGCCGCGAGGATATCCCCCTGCTGTTCCAGCACTTCCTCCTGGTCGCCTCCTCGCGCTACCAGCGCGAGGCGCCGCCGCTCAGCAGCGAGCAGATCCGGGCGCTGCTCTCCCACGCCTGGCCCGGCAACGTTCGCGAGCTGCGCAACGCCGCCGAGCGCTACGTCCTGCTGGGAGAGTCCCTGGGCTACGATCTGGACCGCGTCACCCAGGGCTTCAGCCTGGAGGGGATGACGCTGCCGGAGCATATCGACTGCTTCGAGCGCAGCCTCATCGAACAGGAGCTTCGGGCCCACAAGGGCAGCATCAAGGAAACGGTGGAGGCCCTCGGGATTCCACGCAAGACCCTGACCGACAAGATGCGCAGGCACGGCCTGGACCGGCGCAACTACAAGTAGCCGCGGCCACCGCAACAGGCGGATTCCCGCCCATGCAAAAAGCCGTTTAGGCGGAATTCCGCCACTCTTCCCTCATGTTGATTCTGGAATGACAATCCATTCCTTTGTTAAAAATGAATTTTTTAAATTCCTGGCATTTCTGGCCTATCCTTTGCTCTATCCGGAGACAGGCGCCCTTCCCCGCACCGCGGCGTCGCCCATAACCCGATAACCCGGAGTTCACCAGGAGGAGCAAATCATGCGAGTACTGACTGCTGCATTGGCCCTGCTTGCCCTCGTCGCGGCCGGCCCCCTGTCCGCCGCCCCGATCGTCATCAAGTTCTCCCACGTGGTGGCCGAGAACACACCCAAGGGCCAGATGGCCACCAAGTTCAAGGAGCTGGTGGAGCAGCGCCTGGGCGACAAGGTGGTGGTCGAGGTCTATCCCAATTCCCAGCTCTTCGGCGACGACAAGGTGCTCGAGGCCATGCTGCTCGGAGACGTGCAGATTGCCGCCCCGGCCCTGTCCAAGTTCGAGCGCTACACCAAGGCCCTGCAGATCTTCGACCTGCCCTTCCTGTTCAAGGACATGGCGGCGGTGGAGCGGTTCCAGCAGAGCGCCGAGGGGCAGAAGCTGCTCACCTCCATGGAGGACAAGGGCGTGCTCGGCCTCGGCTACCTGCACAACGGCCTGAAGCAGCTCTCGGCCCACTCGCCCCTGCGGGTGCCCGCGGACGCCAACAGGCTGAAGTTCCGCGTCATGGCCTCCGATGTGCTGGTGGCGCAGTTCGACGCCGTGGACGCCGCCGCGGTGAAGAAGCCCTTCTCCGAGGTCTTCACCCTGCTGCAGACCAACGCCATCGACGGCCAGGAGAACACCTGGTCCAACATCTATTCCCAGAAGTTCTTCGAGGTGCAGGAGTACATCACCGAGTCCAACCACGGACTGCTGGACTACCTGGTGGTCACCTCCACCGAATTCTGGAACAGCCTGCCCGATGACATCCGCGCCGAGGTGAAGGCGGCCCTGGACGAGTCGCTGGCCTATGCCAACGAGCTGGCCAACCAGAAGAACGAGGCCGACAAGGCGGCCATCATCGCCTCCGGCCGCAGCGAGGTGATCGAGCTCACCGATGCCCAGCGCCAGCAGTGGGTCGAGGCCATGCGCCCGGTGTGGAAGCAGTTCGAGGACGAGATCGGCAAGGATCTGATCGAGGCCGCCTACAGCAGCAACCAGTAATCCGATGACGGAAACCACCGCGATGCGAACAACGCTCGCCAAGCGCATCCTCAACAGCGCGGAGGAGGGAGTCATCTCCCTCCTCCTCGTTTCCATGACCCTGCTGGTGTTCCTCGAGGTGGTGCTGCGCTTCGGCTTCCACACCACCTTCATCTGGGCCCAGGAGCTGACGCTGCACCTCTCCGCCTGGTTCGTCCTGTTCGGGGTCTCCTACGGCCTCAAGGTGGGGGCCCACATCGGCGTGGACGCGGTGGTGAGGCTGCTGCCGCCGCCGGGACGGCGGATCGTGAGCGGCATCGCGGTGGTCCTGTCGCTGTTCTACTGCGGACTGTTCATCTACGGTTCCTGGGTTTATCTCCACAAGATGAAGCGCATCGGCATCGAGCTGGAGGATCTGCCCATTCCCACGTGGATCGCCCACAGCATCCTGATCATCGGCTTCGCGCTCCTCTCGCTGCGTCTGCTGCAGCTGCTGTGGGCCATCGCCACGGGCCGCGCCGAGGGCTTCCAGCTGGCGGACGAGGCCCGCGAGAGCATGCACCTGGCGGCCGATGCCGGACGGGACGGCGGGGAGGCCCGGCCATGACCACCGCCGTGCTGTTCCTGCTGCTGTTCGGCTGCATGTTCCTGGGCATGCCCATCGCCATCGCCCTCGGCCTGTCCAGCATCGCCACCATCCTGATGTTCTCGAACGACTCGCTGGCCTCCATCGCCCTGAAGCTGTTCGAGGCCCTCTCGGGACACTACACCCTGCTGGCGATTCCATTCTTCATCCTCTCCTCGGCCTTCCTCTCCACCGGCGGCGTGGCGCAGCGGCTGATCCGCTTCGCCATCGACAGCGTGGGGCACATCCGCGGCGGACTGGCCATGGCCTCGGTGATGGCCTGCATGCTGTTCGCCGCGGTGTCCGGCTCCTCGCCGGCGACGGTGGCCGCCATCGGCTCCATCGTCATCGCCGGCATGGTGAAGGCCGGCTACCCGGAGCGCTTCGCGGCGGGCGTCATCGCCAACGCCGGCACCCTGGGCATCCTCATCCCGCCCTCCATCGTCATGCTGGTCTACTCGGCGGCCACCGAGGTTTCCGCCTCGCGCATGTTCATGGCCGGCTTCATCCCGGGACTGATGATGGGCCTGATCCTGATGACGGCCATCTACATCGTGGCGCGCATCAAGAAACTGCCGTCCCAGGAGCGCACGCCCCTGCGGCAGATCCTCAAGTCGGGCTTCATCGCCTCGGGCGGCATCCTGCTCATCGCCATCGTCCTCGGCTCCATCTACCTCGGCGTGGCCAGCCCCACCGAGGCCGCGGCGGTGTCGGCCGTCTATGCCTTCCTGGTGGCGGTGGTGGGCTATCGGGACATCGGCCCGCTGAAGGGCGTTCCCTGGCGCCGGGAGGGCGAATCCGTTTCCCGCCTGCTGGTTCGCAACGGCCTGCAGATGCTCTGGGCCCTGCCGCGCTCGGTCGGCGACCCGGAAGTGCGCAAGGGGGTGCTCGACGCCGCGAAGGTCAGCATCATGCTGCTGTTCATCATCGCCAACGCCATGCTCTTCGCCCACGTGCTGACCACCGAGCGCATCCCCCACGGCATCGCCGAGACCATCGTCGGCTGGGGCCTGCCCGCCTGGGGCTTCCTGATCGTGGTGAACATCCTGCTGCTGATGGCGGGCAACTTCATGGAGCCCTCGGCCATCCTGCTGATCATGGCCCCCATCCTGTTCCCCATCGCCATGCAGCTGGGCATCGATCCGGTGCACCTGGGCATCATCATGGTGGTCAACATGGAGATCGGCATGCTCACGCCGCCAGTGGGCCTGAACCTGTTCGTGACCGCGGGAATCACCGGCCACAGCATCGGCTGGGTCATCCGCGCCGCCCTGCCCTGGCTGCTGCTGCTGCTGCTGTTCCTGATCCTCATCACCTACATACCCCAGATCTCCCTGTTCCTGCCCGAGTACATCGACTCGCTGCGGGGATTCAAGTGACCTGCGCCGCCGGACCCCGCCCGGGTCCGGCGGTCCGCGAAGCGGGCGGGTTCGACACCCCCTCAAGGCGGTTCTGCTGACAAGCCCCCGGCCTGTGACTATCATGGGACCCCTGTGTGCTGTGCCCCAATCAGTGGCGCCTGCGGAACCCGGCGGAACGCCCGGGACAGAGTGCAGGGCATATGACCGGTGGAGCGGATACCCATGAAAGAACGCTGGAAAAAGTTTCTTCTCGACGCGGGCGCCGAAATGGACAACGGGCGCGTGCTGCATTTCGGCAATCCCGAACGTGAATTGCGGGTGGCCACCACCGGCAACGTCCTGAGCGATCTCAATCACCTGGGGCTCATCTCCGCCCACGGCGCCGACGCCGCCACCTTCCTCCAGGGCCAGTTGACCTGCGACATCCGCGACGTCAACGAGGACGGCAGCCTTCTCGGGGCCAGCTGCAGCCACAAGGGCCGCGTCCTGACGCTGTTCCGGCTGTTCCG
>JAQVKR010000267.1 GCA_028694565.1 Gammaproteobacteria bacterium
CCGTGACCGCGGTGGTGCTCTCCGGCATGGCCGCCACCCTGGCCACCGCCCCCATGGCGGGCTGAGGGCTCCAACAGCCCGGCGCCTCCGCCGTTCGATCCCGTTCCAGGCCCGGGCACCGGTCCATCCCCTCCCCGGAACACGGAACACGGAACACGGAACACGGAACACCACGGGACCATCCCACCCTCGCCAATCCTGGACAACCCTTCGGTCCGGGGGGGTGAAGCGGCCCGCGGCGGGGCGCTACAATCCACGACACTCACCCCTGATCCACCATCCCCCACAGGCCCCGTCATGAGAGAAGCCACACCCAGGACCATCCGCCGCGAGGACTACACCCCGCCCCCCTATTTCGTGGAGCATGCCGATCTCGGCTTCGAGCTGGGCGACCCGGTCACCCGGGTGGAGGCGCGCCTGACCCTGCGGCGCAATCCCGCGCTGCCGCCGGGGCCGCTGGTGCTGGACGGCCAGGAGCTGGAGCTGAAGCGGGTGGCGGTGGACGGCCGCGAGCTGGCTCCCCACGAGTACACCCTCACCGAGGATCACCTCGACCTGGGCATCCTGCCGGAGCGCTGCACGGTGGAGACGAGCGTGGAGATCCGACCCGGGGAGAACACCTCGCTGGAGGGGCTCTACCTCTCCAGCGGCAACTTCTGCACCCAGTGCGAGGCGGAGGGGTTCCGCAAGATCACCTTCTACCCCGACCGCCCCGACGTGATGGCCCGCTTCAGCACCACCCTCAGCGCCGATCCCGCCCGCTACCCGGTGCTGCTCTCCAACGGCAACCCGGTGGCCCGCGGCGAGCTGCCGGACGGGCGCCACTTCGTCACCTGGGAGGACCCGTTCCCCAAGCCCTGCTACCTGTTCGCCCTCGTGGCCGGAAACCTGGTCTCCCTGGAGGACACCTTCACCACCGCCGGCGGCCGCGAGGTGAAGCTCGAGATCTGGGTGGAGCCGCGCAACGCCGAGAAGTGCGGCCACGCCATGCATTCGCTGAAGCAGGCCATGGCCTGGGACGAGCGGGTGTTCGGGCGCGAGTACGATCTCGACATCTACATGATCGTGGCGGTGGACGACTTCAACATGGGGGCGATGGAGAACAAGGGCCTCAACGTCTTCAACTCCAAGTACGTGCTGGCCCAGCCGGAGACGGCCACCGACGAGGACTACGAGGGCATCGAGGCGGTCATCGCCCACGAGTACTTCCACAACTGGTCCGGCAACCGGGTCACCTGCCGCGACTGGTTCCAGCTCTCCCTGAAGGAGGGCTTCACCGTCTTCCGCGACCAGCAGTTCACCGCCGACATGACCTCCAGGGCGGTCAAGCGCATCAAGGACGTGAACCTGCTGCGCACCTTCCAGTTCCGCGAGGACGGCGGCCCCCTGGCCCACCCGGTGCGTCCCGACGCCTACCAGGAGATCAACAACTTCTACACCCTCACCGTCTACGAGAAGGGCGCCGAGGTGGTGCGCATGCTCCACACCCTGCTGGGCCCCGAGGGCTTCCGCCGGGGCACCGACCGCTACTTCGAGCGCTTCGACGGCCAGGCGGTCACCTGCGACGACTTCGTGCAGGCCCTGGAGGAGGCCACGGGGCGCGACCTGTCCCGGTTCCGGCGCTGGTACAGCCAGGCCGGCACCCCGGTGCTCGGCGTCTCCGGCCACCACGACCCCCGGGCCCGGACCTATACCCTGACCGTGACCCAGCACACCCCGCCCACCCCCGGCCAGCCCGACAAGCTGCCCCTGCACATTCCCTTCGCCCTCGGCCTGGTGGGTCCCGACGGCGCCGACCTGCCGCTGCGGCTGGCCGGCGAGGCGGAAGCCGTTGCCGGCACCCGGGTCCTGGAGCTCACCGAGGCCGAGCACGCCTTCGTGTTCGAGGCGATCGGCACGGCGCCGGTGCCCTCGCTGCTGCGCGGCTACTCCGCCCCGGTGAGGCTCCGCTACGACTACAGCGACGCCGAGCTGGCCTTCCTGATGGCCCACGACACGGACGAGTTCAACCGCTGGGATGCCGGCCAGCGGCTGGCCGAGCGGGTGATCACCCGGCTGATGGCGGACTACCGCGACGGCCGCCCGCTGCGGCTGGACGAAGGACTCCTGGCCGCCTACCGCAAGCTCCTGCAGGATCCGGGCGCCGACCGGCGGCTGCTGGCCCAGGCCCTGATGCCGCCCTCGGAGGCCTACCTGGCCGAGCAGTCCGAGACCATCGATCCGGAGGCGATCCACAACGCCCGCGAATTCCTGCGCCATGCCCTGGCCCAGGAGCTGCGGCCGATCCTGCTGGAGTGCTACCACGCCCACCGCGACGCGGCCTACCGGGTGAGCCCCGAGGCCATCGGCCGGCGGCGGCTGAAGAACGTCTGCCTCGGCTACCTGATGGCCCTCCACGACGAGACGATCCAGGCCCTGTGCATGACCCAGTACCGGGAGGCGGACAACATGACCGACGCCATGGCGGCCCTGGCGGCGCTGGCCCAGGTCGACATCCCCGGGCGCGTCGAGGCGCTGGCCCACTTCCACGGCCGCTGGCGGGACGACCCCCTGGTCATGGACAAGTGGCTCGCCCTGCAGGCCACCTCCAGCCTGCCGGGAACGCTGGAGGAGGTGAAGCGGCTGATCCGCCATCCGGCCTTCAACCTGCGCAACCCCAACAAGGTGCGCGCACTCATCGGCGCCTTCGCCTCGGCAAACCCGGTGCGCTTCCACGATCCCAGCGGCGCCGGCTACCTGTTCCTGGCCGACCGGGTGCTGGAGCTCGATCCCCTCAACCCGCAGGTGGCCGCCCGGCTGCTCACCCCGCTCACCCCGTGGCGGCGCTACGAACCCGGCCGGCGCGCCCTGATGGCCGGCGAGCTGAAGCGCATCCTCGCCACCCCGAAGCTGTCGAAGGACGTCTACGAGATCGCGAGCAAGGCGCTGGGGGAGGGGGCCTGAGTCGCGGCAGGCCGCCGGATCGGCGCCGGCGGGGCTCAGAGCCCCACCAGCTCCGCGTGCACCCCCTCGCGCTGCACCCGGGCCAGCAGCTGGTTGGAGCTGATGGCCCGGGAGTCGAAGTCCACCACCATGAGGTGGGTGGCGCGGTCGCTGACGCAGGCGCTGATGACCCCGCTCTCGCCGCTCAGCTTGCGCTCCAGCTCCTGGATCTGCCAGGGCTCCAGATACTCGTCGAGGTGGATCACCACGTTCGCGCGATAGGTCATCATGGCCGCCTCCTTCCGGTGTCCCGGATCCCGCCTCCCGGCCGCCCGTGCCCGCGGGCCGCTCTCGCGGCGGGGTTAGGAAAGACATAGCCGCCCCGGCGCCCCGGCACAAGTTGCGCTGCAACAGCCCGGCGCCGGTGCTGCCTCCGGGGGGAGGATGCTGCTAAAGTACAGCCCTTCGAACCCACGACACCCCGATCCGAGCCCGCCGGAACCCGACCGCAGAGCCATGCAGCGCGCCGAGACCCCTGTCGAGACCGCGGAGCCCGTCCGGCCCGTGCTCCCGCCGCCGCTCAAGTGGGCCGGCGGCAAGCGCTGGCTGCTGCCCAGCCTGCGCCCGCTCTGGGAGCCCCACGCCCACCGGCGGCTGGCGGAGCCCTTCTGCGGCGGCCTGGCGGTGGCCCTGGGGCTCAATCCGGCGCGGGCGCTGCTCAACGACATCAACCCCCATGCCGTCAACTTCTATCTCCAGCTGAAAGAGGGATTGAAGACGCGCATTCCGATGGCCAACCATGCCGAGCTCTTCTACAGCCATCGGGAGGATTTCAACCGTCTGATCGCCGGCAGCGGCACGAACACCAAGAAGGCCGCCGCGCTGTTCTACTATCTCAACCGCACCGGCTACAACGGCCTGTGCCGCTTCAACAGCCGCGGCGAGTTCAACGTCCCCTTCGGCCGCTACAAGACCATCAACTACACCCGCGACTTCACCCCCTACCGGGCGGTGTTCGCGGGCTGGGAGTTCAGCTGCGGGGATTTCGAGCGGATGGCCCTGGAGGCCGATGACTTCCTCTATGCCGATCCCCCCTACGACGTGCAGTTCACCCGGTATTCCAAGGAGGACTTCCGCTGGGCGGACCAGGAGCGCCTGGCCGAGTGGCTGGCCGCCCACCCGGGGCCGGTGGTGGCCTCCAACCAGGCCACCGAGAAGATTCTGAAGCTCTATGGGCGACTCGGATTCGAGATCCGGACCCTCCCGGCCCCGCGCATGATCAGCTGCACCGGGGATCGCAGCAAGGCGCTGGAGATGCTCGCCACGAGGAACCTCGCGTGAAGACCCGCGACACCCGCACCGGGGCGGTGCACGAGGTGATGGTCACCCACTCGCTGCAAAGCGGCGGCTACACCTGGCAGCCGCAGGTGCTGGTGGGCACCCGCCCCAACGGCCGCCGGCACAAGGTGGACCTGGTGGCCGACGACCGGGACGGCAACCGCTATCTCGTGTCGCTGAAGTGGCAGCAGAGCTCGGGCACCGCGGAGCAGAAGGTGCCGTTCGAGGTAATCTGCCTGAAGGACGCCCTGCAGCTCTATCCCGGGCGGTTCCGCAGGGCCTACCTGGTGCTCGGCGGGGAGGGCTGGACCCTGCGCGAGTTCTACGTGGGCGGCGGCCTGCAGCGCTACATGAACTGCGCCGGCGTGGAGATCGTCACCCTGGAGC
>JAQVKR010000268.1 GCA_028694565.1 Gammaproteobacteria bacterium
CGTTCATGAAGTAGAGCGACAGGCCGAGCTTGAGCTCGTTGACCCGTCCGGACTTCACCAGGTTGTCCCAGAACAGCTGGGCGAACTTGGCCGTGGGCTGGTTCTTCGGCGCCAGCCCCAGGCGCTTCGCGTAGTGGGCCAGGCCGTGCATGATGTGGGTGATGGGCAGCTCGCGCGGGCAGCGCACGATGCAGTTGTAGCACGAGGTGCACATCCACATGGCGTCGGAGGAGAGCACCTCCTCGCGCTTGCCCGCCCGGATCATCATGAAGATCTCCTGCGGGGGATGCTCCCAGTGCGGGCCGAGCGGGCAGGAGCCCGAGCAGACGCCGCACTGCATGCACATCTTGACCCAGTCGCCCTCCTCGACGTTCGCCTCAACCTCCCGGAGGAAGCTGTTGCGATACTTCTCGATCATCGCGGTGTTCAGATCGCTCATGGTCGCACTCCGTTAGAACTTGAAGGGGCTGAGGCCAATCTTCTCGACCGTGGCGGCCATTTCGTCGATCAGCTTCGGAATCCGGTGGATGTCCGTGATCGCCACCTCGTAGGTCTGGACGCGCTCGGTCTCCAGGTTGAGCTGGGTGAGCGTGTCGTCGATCTTGCTCATGCGGTAGTGGGCCATCTCGGAGCCCTTCACGAAGTGGCACTGATAGTCGTCGCCCTTCTGGCAGCCGAGCAGCATCACCGCGTCGTAGCCGCTGTTCAGCGCGTCGGAGACCCAGATGGTGTTCACCGAGCCGAGGCAGCGCACCGGGATGATGCGCACGAACGGGCTGTAGGTGAGGCGGTTCATGCCCGCCATGTCCAGCGCCGGGTAGGCGTCGTTCTCGCACGCCAGCACCAGGATGCGCGGCTTCTCCTCGAACTCGTCGGGCACGTCCACGGCCTTGAGCTGCTGGCCCACGGTCTCCACCGAGTAGTTCTCGAAGGAGATGACGCGCACCGGGCAGGCGCCCATGCAGGTGCCGCAGCGGCGGCAGCGCTCCTCGTTGAACACCGGGTAGCGCTGCTCGTCCTCGTCGATGGCGCCGAACGGGCACTCCACCGTGCAGCGCTTGCACTGGGTGCAGCCCTCCTTGCGGAAGGAGGGGTAGGAGAGGTCGCCCGAACGGGGGTGGGCGGCGCGGCCCTGGCCGGCGTTCTCGATGGCCTGGATGGCCTTCAGCGCCGCGCCGGTGGCGTCCTCCGCCGCCTGGATGGCGTCCATGGGACGGCGCACCGGGCCGGTGGTGTAGATGCCCGTGCGGCGGCTCTCGTAGGGGAAGCAGATGAAGTGCGAGTCGGTGAACCCGTAGCGCAGGTGCGGCACGTCGGTGCCCTGGCGGTACTGCAGGTTGAGCACCGAGGGCGGGGCCTTGTCGAGCTCCTTCTGCAGCTGGATGACGCGCTCTTCCTTGCCGTCGGCCTTGGCCTGCTCCAGGTCCAGCTGGACGTAGGGATCGGGACCGCTGACCGGCACCATGCCGGTGGCCAGCACCACCAGGTCGGCCTTCAGCGCGGTGTCCTCGTCCAGGATCAGGTCCTTGAACTTCACCTCCAGGCCGTCGCCGCCGGTCACCACCTCGCTGGCCTGGCCCTTGCGGAAGGTCACGCCCTTGTCCTGGCCGGAGCGGTAGAAGTCCTCGCCGCCGGCACCGGGGGTGCGCAGGTCGGAGAACATCACCACCGTCTCCACGTCGGCGTTGTTGTCCTTGAAGTACATCGCCTGCTTGATGGAGGTCAGGCAGCAGTGGCCGGAGCAGTAGGGCAGGTGGCCCTCCTTCTCGCTGCGCTGGCCGGCGCACTGGATGAAGACGACGCTCTTGATCTCCTTGCCGTCGGAGGGGCGCTTGATGGCGCCGCCGCCGGCCTCGCGGGCCAGCTTCTCCAGGCCCATCTGGTCCACCACGTCCGGGGTCTTGCCCCAGGCGAACTCGGGCAGCTGGCTGGCGTCGTAGGGCTCGAAGCCGGTGGCCACCACCACGGCGCCGAAGGCGCGGCTCTCGGTGGCGCCGCTCTCGGTGGCGAGCTCCACGCTGAAGCGGCCCGGAGCGCCGTCGGTGCTGGCGACCTTGGTGTTGAGCCTGACGGTGATCTTCGGGTCGGCCTCGATGGCGGCCTTCATCGCCTCCACGCCGGTCTCGGCGGGCTCGGCGAAGGGGGCATCGGCGGGCACGCGCTTCCAGATGGTCTTCATGGCGCCGCCGAGCGCGTCGGACTGCTCCACGATGGTCACCGGGTAGCCGGCATTTGCCGCCTCGATGGCCGTGGTCATGCCGGAGATGCCGCCGCCCACCACCATGATCTCGCGGGCGAACTCCTCCTTGACCTTGCCCCCGGGCACGGTCATGTACTTGACCTCGGCGCAGGCCATGCGGACGTAGTCCATGGCCATCTCGCCGGTCAGCTCGCGCGCCTCGTCGGTATCGGGCTGGGACCAGATGACGCCCTCGCGCAGGTTGCCGCGGGACATGGCCACGCCGTCGAAGTTGAAGGCGTCGGCCTTGGCGCGGCGCGAGCAGGCCAGAATCGCCATGTGGGTCACGTCGCCGGCCTCGATGTCGGCCTTGATCATGGCCACGCCCTCGGCGCTGCAGAGGTAGTCGTGCTGCTTGCAGAAGGCCATCTTCCCCTCGCGCACGGCCACCTGCTCGAGCGCATTGGTGTCGAGCCGCTCGCCGAGGCCGCAGCCCTTGCAGAGATAGGCTCCCATCTTCTTCTCAGACACTGTTTAACCCTCCGTACCCGAAACCCGGTTGACCACCTGGATGGCGCGCAGCGCCGCGGCCGTGGCGTTCTGAACCGAGCGGTTCACGTCCAGGGCGTCGGCGGAGCAGCCGGCGGCGAAGATGCCGTTGTTGCTGGAGTGGTCGATGAAGCCTTCCTCGTTGATGACCACGCCCTCCGGCAGGTGGTCGCCGGGCACGTTCGGCTGCATGCCGACGGCCAGCACCACCAGGTCGTGCTCGTTGGAGTAGCGGTGGTAGCCCTCGGTGTCCACGCCGTGCAGGATCGGGTTGTCGTTCTCCCGGTTGACGGTGATGTTGGCGACCTTGGACTTGACGAAGGTGACGTTCGGGTCGGCCTGGACCTTGCGGTAGAAGTCGTCGATGCGGTCGATGGCGCGGATGTCGATGTAGTAGACGCTCGACTTGGCGTCGTCGCCGAACTGTTCGCGCACGTAGGTGGTCTGCTTCAGGGTGGCCATGCAGCAGATGCGCGAGCAGTGCTTGAGGTGGTTGCGGTCGCGCGAGCCGGCGCACTGGATGAAGGCCACGTTCTTCGGCGCCTGGCCGTCGGAGGGGCGCTGGACCTTGCCGCCGGTGGGGCCGAACGGGTCGAGCATGCGCTCGAACTCGACGCTGGTGATGACGTTGGCGTAGCGATCGTAGCCGTAGGGCTGGATCTTGGCCGCGTCGTAGGGGGTCCAGCCGGTGGCCCAGACGATGGCGCCGGCCTTCAGCTGCAGGGTCTGCTCCTGCATGTCGAGGTCGACGGCGTCGTACTTGCACGCGGCCTTGGCCTTGTCGGCGTCATCGGTGCCGATGATGCGCGGGTCGAGGAGGTAGCGCTGCGGGTAGGCCATGTTGTGGGGCAGGTAGGCGCCCTTGCGCTTCTTCATCCCGTAGTTGAACTCGTCGTCGAACTCCGCTTCCACGGCGTTCGTGCACTCGCCGCAGGCGGTGCAGTTCTCGTTCACGTAACGGGGGGCGATCCTCACCTCCACGCTGAAGTCGCCCGGCTCGCCGCTGACGCCGGTCACCTCGGCCATGGTGATGATGTGCAGGTTGCGGTTGCCTTTCAGGCGACGGAGGTTGATCTCCAGGCCGCAGGTGGGGAAGCACAGCTTCGGGAAGTACTTGTAAAGCTGGCTGACCCGGCCGCCGAGGGCGGGTCCCTTTTCGAGCAGAACGACATGCTTGCCGCACTCGGCAGCTTCAATCGCCGCGCTCATGCCGCTGATGCCGCCACCGACGACCAGGATGGTCTCGTTGGTTGCGATCACATCCGCCATGTTTGCCTCCGTCACGGATTCGAGGTCTTCTGGAGTGGAATTCGTTGTGCGCTTCCCAGTCGGGTCGCGCGGTCCGCGGCAGCGGCGCCCCGCGCCGACGATGCGGCGCAAAACCCCGCGCTCCGGCCGGTTGCCGGAACGGTGGGGGTGGGAGTGCTGCCCGGGAGCCTGTCGGATTTTACTCGCCGCCGCTGGTTCCGGCTTGATTTTGCAGCGCAACAGGAAAAAGCCGACAGGCTCCCGGATGCAGAATGGCGTAACCATACCCCTCTGCGCGGGGCGTTGCCACTTGTCCCCCGGGGATGCAACCCAGAAATTTCGTATATAGCGATAGAACGGTCATATGGATTTGGCAATGATCATGGCTAACAGCCTGTTTGGCCTGTGGATCATCCGAATTACCCAGTAAAATGCTCTCATTATCCTTTTGAAAACAGGGTGGTTTGGTAGGAAATAGTCTGGTAAGGATGAAACCCTGCGGAAATCGAAAAAACGGACCGGGTTTCCGGGGCGGGCAAAGGGTGCGGAAGCGGGGCCGGGACGCCGGTCTCGATGATCGGGCCGGCCGCGCCGCGGGCGCTCCCGTCACCCACGCCGGCTCTGACGAGCGAGGAGTTTGCATGCAGGCACGCAGCCTGAAGGCCGAG
>JAQVKR010000269.1 GCA_028694565.1 Gammaproteobacteria bacterium
CGGCGAGATCGTGGTGAAGTCCCTGGGGGCGCAACTCAGCACGGTCCGGGGCATCGCGGGAGCCACCATCCTCGGCGACGGCCGGGTCGTGGTGATCCTCGACATGCCGGCGCTCATCCGCACCGGCGCGGTGGTCCAGCACACGGTCGAGGCGGCGAAGGAGGTGCACACCGACGAGGTGCGGCCTCCCCGGGTCCTGGTGGTGGACGACTCCATCACCGTGCGCAAGGTGACGACGCGGCTGCTGGGCCGCAACGGCATGGAGGTGCTCACCGCCAAGGACGGTGTGGATGCCATGGCGCTGCTCCTGGAGCTGGAGCATCTGCCCGACATCATGCTGCTGGATATCGAAATGCCGCGCATGGACGGCTATGAGCTGGCCTCCCTGGTGCGCCACAACGAGCGGCTGCGGGAGGTGCCCATCGTGATGATCACCTCGCGCACGGGCGAAAAGCACCGGGAGCGCGCCGAGGGGCTGGGGGTGAGCCGGTATCTGGGCAAGCCCTACCAGGAGAAGGAGCTTCTGGAGACCATCCGGGAGCTGACCGGGCAGGAGGAGTGAGGCCGCCGCGCCCCGGCACGGGATCCGGGGCTGGGACGGCGGGACGATGACGCACCCATGGAATCGACGCATGCAACAGACACGCGAGGAAGGCGCCGGCAACCGTAGGCCGGCGGAGGTCAGCTGCCTGCTCCTGCCCGTCGGGGAAGGTGCGTTGCTGCTGCCCAATGTCCTGGTGGCCGAGGTGGTCGGTTTTTCCGCGCCGGAGCCCCCGGCCGACGCACCGCCCTGGTTCGCGGGCCGCATCGAGTGGCGCGGGCTCGCCGTGCCCCTGATCCGGCTGGAGTCGCTCCTGGGCGTGGATGCCGCCCCTGAGGGCGGGCGCCGCATCGCCATCCTCAACGCCCTCGAAGAGCAGACCGACGCACCCTTTCTCGGCATCGTGCTGCAGGGTATTCCGGCGCTGGTCAGGGTGCGGGCGGCGGATCTGGAAGAGGACCCCGGAACGGGGCAGGACGGGCCGGTCCTGCGCCGGTTCCGCTATCAGGGGCAGCCAGTGGTGGTGCCGGACCTGGAGGCGTTGGCCGCGTCGCTGCGGGCTCAGGCCGCCTGAACCGGACGAGCCGGCGTCGCGGGCCGGCCGATCCGGTTCGGAGGCCCCGCGCACCTGTGGCGGTGATGAAAGCCGGCGTCTGTTCGATTGTGTGCTGCGCCGCGATTCCCGGCCCATTCAGCGGCTCGCCCGAAGGGAGCCCGCCGCCAGCGCCGGTCCCGCGTGGCAGCGCTTGCCGGGGGCGACGGCCAGCGCCGACGCGCTGCGCCTTGTCCTGACGCTTGTGGGGGGGCTCTGAAAGGGCTGGGAATCGCGGCGCAGCACACTAACCAAGGAGTCGTGGACATGCAGATTGGAGGAATAGCTCGGGATGCTACCCGAACGCCGCGCAAGACGGCGATACTCACCCCGGTGGGCGGCCTGCTGGCCGTGCTGCTGGCCCTTGTGCTGCCGTGCCTTGCCGCGCAGGCCGCCGATGACGACTACCTGAAGATGCTCGAAGCCGAGGCGACGGGGGACGCGGGGCCGAAGGTGGATGCCGCCAGCGTCCAGGAGGACGCCGCCAGCGCCGGCGGCAGCGTCAGCCCCGCACAGGCGGGGGAGATGGACCGGGCCGCTTTCGAAGCCAAGTTCGGGCAGCTGCGTCCCTCCACCTTCAGGGCCTATGAAAAGCTGGAGGAGCCGCAGAAGCAGGCGGTGTTCGAGCAGTTCCGGGAGAGCGGCGACTACAACAAGCTGGTGCTTGAGGTCATGCGCCTGCGCTACGGGCAGTAAATGTCGAAACAAGAACGTCGGAACGGAGGAGCCTCATGAACGGACGGATATTCGGGGGAATGGCGCTGTCGGGACTGGCCTTGGTGACCCTCTCCTGGGCGCTGCCGGCAACCGCGCTGGAGGTCAATATCGCCGAATTGATCCCCTATGTGGATGTGATGCACGGGGGCAAGAAGGTGCGCGTGATGCGCATCCAGGACACCGACCACGTGCTCACGGGGGGGTTCACCAAGACCTCGCGCCCGTGCCCGCCCTTCTGCTACCACCCGATGCTGGTGGCGCCCGGAGTGGCCACGGTGGGCGAGGTGGAGCTGGTGAAGTTCATGGCCGACGAGGTGAACCGCGGTACCGGGCTCATCATCGACGCGCGCACCCCCCAGTGGTACCAGGGCGGGACCATACCCGGCTCGGTGAACATCCCCTTCACCATCCTGTCCGGGGACGATATCAAGGCGCCGGAGCTGCAGGCGGCGATGGAGCAGTTCGGCGCCAGGCAGAAAGCCCCCGGGGAGATGGAGGTGGGCTTTCTCCAGCGCCTGTTCGGCGGGGCCGAAAAGAGCGATTCGCCCTGGGACTTCAGCCAGGCGAAGAATCTGCTGCTGTTCTGCAATGGCCCCTGGTGCGACCAGTCGCCGCGGGCCATCAAGGGGTTGCTCAATCTCGGCTATCCCGCCGAGAAGCTCTTCTACTACCGGGGCGGGATGCAGAACTGGCAGGTCGGCGGCTTCACCACGGTGGTGCCCGAAGGCGGCTGAGCCGGGGCTCCCGGACGGCGGGCGGGCGGCCGCCTGCCGCCGTCCGGACCGGCGCCGGCCCGCCCGCCGCGCGAGCACCCGTCAGCCCAGATCTCCCCACAGGTGCTGGAGCACCGCGATGGCGGCAAGCCCCGCGGTCTCGGTGCGCAGTACGCGCGGTCCCAGCCTGACCCCCACGTAGCCCGCCTGGCGCGCCAGTGCGCGCTCCTCCTCGTCCAGGCCGCCCTCGGGACCCACCAGCAGCGTCACCCTGCCGCTGTCCGGCGGCGGCAGCGCCCTGGCCGTGGTATCGGCCTCGGGATCCAGCAGCAGCCGCAGCTCTCCCGTCCCAGGTCGCAGGAAATCATCCAGCGGCGTGATGTCCGCCAGCCGGGGCGGGCACGTGCGTCCCGACTGTTCGCAGGCGGCAACGATGACGCCGTGCCAGTGCTGCAGCCGCTTCTCCTGCCGGGCGCGGTCGAACTGGACCACCGAGCGCCGCGTGATGACGGGAGTGAGCGCCGCGACGCCCAGCTCCACGGCTTTCTGCAGGGTGTAGTCCATCCGTTCTCCCCGGGAGATGCCCTGCTGCAGCTCGATCCGCAGGGGCGACTCGACCGCGGGCCGGAGCGGGGCCTCCAGGATTACCCGCGCATCCGAGCGGCCCAGGTGCTCGATTCGTCCCGGGTACTCCAGTCCGCTGCCGTCGAACAGAATGATGGGGCTGGCCGGAGTGAGACGCAGCACTCGCCCCAGGTAGTGGGCGCTCTCCTTCGACAGCTCCACTGTCGTCAGGCCGTGGAGGTTGTCCGGATGGTACAGACGTGGGATACGCATGGGTCGGCAGCTTCGTTGACTCAGTCGGGTCGGTAGGCGGCATGGCTCGATTCGGTCTCCCACAGGATGACCTCCACGACCGGGTAGCCAGCCGCCGCAATGTGATCGAAGATGGCGCGGGCGATGTTCTCCGCGGTAGGGTTCCAGTCCACCACGCGCACCCGCTCGCCCGCCTCTTGGAGCAGGGGCAGGACCGGATCGTCCCGGTGCAGGAGCATGGTGTGGTCAAACTCGGTGTCCACCCATGCCTTCACCATCTGCTTGATTTCGCTGAAATCGCAGATCATCCCCTGGTCATCGAGGTGTTCGCCTTCGAGGGTTACGACAGCACGGGCATTATGGCCGTGCAGGTGACGGCAGGGCCCCTGGTGATTCAGCAGACGATGTCCGTAGCAGAAGGAGATGGACTTGGTGACTCGGTACATGTGGGTCCCAGAGCGGAAAGAATGTTCGGTTGGTTGGTGATGGACGCCTGCAACCGGGGAGACCGGCTGGCCAGTCCGGTTCAGAGTCGACGCGCTTGTCAGTAAGATACCAGCACTGCCGGCACGGGCGCATTGATTGACATCGACCCCGCCGGTCGCTGTCGGCCACACGGACAAGCCGGGTCCCGGTGCTCACGGTTGGGCCCGCGCCAGCGGATCACGGTACCGTGGCGATGTCGATTCCCTCCGCTGCCACCTCGGCGAGAAAATCGATCTGCCCCTCCGTGATCACGTAGGGCGGCATCATGTAGACCACGTTGCCCAGCGGGCGCAGCAGGGCGCCGCGGGACAGCGCGTGGCGGTAGACCCTGAGGCCGCGGCGCTCCTGCCAGGGATAGGGGGCGCGGCCGGCCTTGTCCTGTACCATCTCCATGGCCAGGATCATGCCGGTCTGGCGCACGTCGGCCACCCGGGGATGATCCGCCAGGTGGGCGGTGGCCGAGCGCATGCGCGCGGCGAGGGTGCGGTTGCGCTCCAGCACCGGTTCCGAGTCGAAGATGTCTAGGGTGGCCAGCGCGGCGGCGCAGCCGAGCGGATTGCCGGTGAAGCTGTGGGAGTGGAGGAAGGCGGTCATCCGCTCGTAGTCGTCGTAGAAGGCCTGGTAGACCTCGCTGGTGGTCAGGGTGGCCGCCAGCGGCAGGTAGCCGGCGGTGAGCCCCTTGGACAGGCACATGAAATCCGGGCTGATGCCCGCCTGCTCGCAGGCGAACAGCGTCCCCGTGCGCCCGAA
>JAQVKR010000270.1 GCA_028694565.1 Gammaproteobacteria bacterium
GGTGCTGGTGACCTGGCTGGCGCTGAACATCATCGACTCGCCCGTCGGACGGGCCCTGCGCGGGGTGCACGGCTCGGAGGTGGCGGCCCAGGTCTCGGGCATGAACACCAGCCACTACAAGGTGCTGATCTTCGTGGTCTCGGCCGTCATCGCCAGCATCGCGGGCAGCCTGGCGGCCCACTACGCCGGCTTCATCACCCCCGGCGAATCGGGCTTCTTCCGCTCCATAGAGATGGTCACCATGGTCGTGCTCGGCGGCATGGCCTCCACCTTCGGCGCCATCCTCGGCGCGCTGATCCTCACCCTGCTGCCGCAGCTGCTGGCCGGCTTCGAGGACTACGAGATGATGGTCTTCGGCGCCATCCTCATGGTCACCATGATCTTCATGCCCAAGGGCCTGCTGCCCACCCTGCTGCGCTTGCGGAGGGCCCGCTCATGAGCCTGCTGCGCATCGAGGGCCTGAGCAAGGTCTTCGGCGGCATCCACGCCATCAAGGACCTCGGCTTCGGCATCCGGGAAGGCACCATCCACTCGGTGATCGGCCCCAACGGGGCCGGCAAGACCACCCTGTTCAACCTGATCACCGGGGTCTACACGCCCACAGCGGGGCGGATCCTGCTCGAGGAGCGCGACATCTCCGGCATCGCCCCCTTCCGCCTGGCGCGCCTCGGGGTGAGCCGCACCTTCCAGAATCTCCAGATCTGCCAGAACATGACCGCCCTGGAGAACGTGATGATGGGGCGCCACCTGCACCTCGACAGCCGTTTCCTCCCCGCCATGCTGCGCCTGCCCGGCATCGTCCGCGGCGATCGCGCCTGCCGCGCGAAGGCCGCCGAGCTGATGGCCTTCGTGGGCCTGGAGAGCTACCTGGACGCCGACGCCGACTCCATGCCCTACGGCGCGCTCAAGCGCCTGGAGATCGCCCGCGCGCTGGCGGCCGAGCCGCGCCTGCTGCTGCTCGACGAGCCGGCCGCCGGGCTCAACCCGCGGGAAACCGCGCAGATCGACCGGCTGATCCAGAAAGTCGCCTCAACCGGCACGACCATCATGCTGGTGGAGCACGACATGAAGCTGGTGATGGGCATCTCCGATCACATCCTGGTGCTCGACTACGGCAAGAAGCTGGCCGAGGGCACCGCGGAGGAGATCCGCAACAACCCGGACGTCATCGCCGCCTACCTGGGCGGCTGAGAGCACCCCCACACGGCCGCAACCGACCATGACCAAAGCGCTACACATCATTCGCGCCGAGCACCGCAGTCTGGACGTGCTCGTCTCCGCCCTGGATCAGCTCCGCCGCGAGGTGGCGGCCAGCGGCGCGCCGCCCGACGTGCTGCTGTTCCGGTCCATCTTCCACTACATCGACACCTACACCAACCGCTTCCACCACCCCAAGGAGGACGCCTTCCTGTTCCGCGCCCTGCGCCGGCGGGCCCCGGAAGCGGCGGCGGTTCTCGACGAGCTGCAGCGCGAGCACGCCCGCGAGCCGGAGTCCATGCGCCGGCTGGGCCACCTGCTGGAGGCCTTCGAGCGCGATCCGGCCGCGGGGCGGGCGCCCTTCGTCGACGCCCTGGGACGCTACATCGAGGCGGCCCGCGGGCACTGCCAGAAGGAGGAGGCGCGGGTCCTGCCGCTGGCCGAGGAGCACCTCACCGACGCGGACTGGCAGGTCATCGACGCGGCCTTCTCCGAAAACAGCGATCCGCTGTTCGGCGAGTCGGTGCAGGCGGAGTTCCGGGCCCTGCACAAGCAGATCGTCAATATCCTGCCCGAGCCCTTCGGCCTCGGGATGCGCCACGCCGCGGAGTCCGCCCGCCCGGCCCCCGCGGCCGCCACCGCGCCGGTGCTGGAGATCCACGGCCTCACCACCCACTACGGACGCATCCAGGCGCTGCACGGCATCGATCTCGAAGTGCGCGAGGGAGAGCTGGTGGCGCTGGTGGGCGGCAACGGCGCCGGCAAGACCACCCTGCTGATGACCCTCTCGGGCATCCGCCCCGCCAGCACCGGCACCATCCGCTTCCACGGCGAGGACATCACCCGGGTCCCGGCCGAACGGCGCACGCTGATGGGCATCAGCCAGGTGCCCGAGGGCCGGCAGGTGTTCGGCCCCATGTCGGTGGAGGACAACCTGCTGCTGGGCGCCTACAAGCGCGACCGCGACGCCGCCTGGGAGGACCTCGACCGCATGTACGAGATGTTCCCGATCCTGCGCCAGAAGCGCCGCGAGGCCGCCGGCACCCTCTCCGGGGGCCAGCAGCAGATGCTGGCCATGGCCCGGGCGCTCATGCGCAAGCCGCGCCTGCTGCTGCTCGACGAGCCGAGCATGGGGCTCGCGCCGCTGCTGGTGGAGGAGATCCTCAACGCCGTCTCCGAGCTCAAGCGCCAGGGCATGACCATCTTCCTGGTGGAGCAGAACGCCAACGCGGCGCTCGCCATCGCCGACCGCGGCTACGTCATCGAGACCGGCAACATCGTGCTCTCCGACACCGGCCGCGCCCTGCTCGAGAACGAGAAGATCAAGGAAGCCTACCTCGGCATCTGAGCCCTGCCGTCGAAAATTCCGCAACTGCAACAGAATGTTCAACCGCGGCTTTACGTGGATCGTCGTCGATTTGTTGCTGCGGGCGCCCGAGGTTCATGCACAGTTGCCGCGGGACGTGAACCCGGTGACCCGCACAGCCTGGACGTGTGACCGGCCATGCTATCGGCAACCCGGCCCTCCCGCGCCCGGCTTGCCTCTGGAAGCCGTTCATCGACGAGCAGCGCGGGCCGTCCTGGACCCCCCGCCTTCGACAGCGGGGGCTGTTTGACGGCCGGGACAATCAGCGTCAATCCACGCCAGTCCGCGGTAGTCCTTTCCCGGCATTCCCGCCATCCTCGGTTGCCATTGGTTTCGCATGCAACTATATTGGCGGCAACCCCTTCGCCACCCGCCACCGACGCCATGGCCGCCACGCCGGACAGCCCCGCCACCGACGACGCGCAGCACATCGAGCTGGAGCGGTTCCTCCCCTACCGGATCTCGGTGCTCAGCCTGGCGCTGAGCCAGTCCATCGCCCGGCTCTACTCGGATCGCTTCGGCATCTCCATCCCCGAGTGGCGCGCCATCGCCGTGCTCGGCAGCTACCAGCCCCTCACCGCCAACGAAATCTGCGAGCGCACCAGCATGGACAAGGTGCAGGTGAGCCGGGCGGTCGGCCGCCTGGTGACCGCCGGGATGCTGCTGCGCCAGACCGACAGGAACGACCGCCGCCGGGCCAACCTGCGCCTCAGCGCCCGCGGCCTGCGCGTCTACCGCGACATCGTCCCCCTGGCCAAGGAGTGCGAGGCGCGCCTGCTCTCCGCCCTCGCCCCCGCCGAGCAGGCCGAGCTCGACCGCCTGCTGCACAAGCTCCAGGCCCGCGCCCGGGATCTGTGCGGGGAAGCGTAGGGATCGGGGTGCGGGGCCGGATCCATCCGGCCGGGCAGACAATCAAGCCACGACCGGCTTGTGCGGATGAATCTGCACCTGCGTGCTGGCCACCGGCGCCCGCTCCCTGGACGGCTCCCGCCTCCTTGCCTTTTCGTTTCATTTGCAACTATCATCTATCCACATTCAATCCCGTAAAAACAACACGTTTTGCGGTTGCATTCGTAACCAATGGTCGCCGGACGGCACCGCGGCCGATGCCGGAGGTGAGAGCATGAGCAAGGTCTTCGCATCCCAGGGCGACCTCGGGGAAAAGGAGGTCAGCTTCGTGGAGCTGGCCCCGGGCGCCTACGCCTACACCGCCGAGGGCGATCCCAACACCGGCGTCATCGTCGGCGACGACGGGGTGATGGTCATCGACACCCAGGCCACCCCGGCCATGGCCGGGGACGTCATCCGCCGCATCCGCGAGGTCACCGACAAGCCCGTCAAGTACGTGGTGCTCACCCACTACCACGCGGTGCGGGTGCTGGGCGCCTCGGCCTACGGCGCCGAGCACATCATCGCCAGCCGCGGCACCCTGGATCTCATCGAGGAGCGCGGCCAGCAGGACTACGAGTCGGAGGTGGGGCGCTTCCCGCGCCTGTTCCAGGGCGTGGACACGGTCCCCGGCCTGACCTGGCCGACCCTGGTGTTCGACCAGGGCATGACCCTGTGGATGGGCGGGCGCCGGGTGGAGATCCGCCACCTGGGCCGCGGCCACACCAAGGGCGACACCGTGGTCTGGCTGCCCGACGAGAAGGTGCTCTACGCCGGCGACCTGGTGGAGTACGGCGCCACCCCCTACACCGGCGACGCCTACCTGAAGGAGTGGCCGGAGACCCTGGCCCGGCTGCGCGGGCTGGGCGCGGAGCGGCTGGTGCCCGGCCGCGGCGACGCCCTCACCACGCCCGGGACGGTGGAGGCGGCCATCGCCGGAACCCAGTCCTTCCTGACCCAGATGTACGCATCGGTGGCCCGCGCCCGCGCCGCCGGCCGCAGCCTCAAGGAGGCCTACGACGAGGCCTACGCCCTGCTGCAGCCCCAGTTCGGCGAGTGGGTGATCTTCGACCACTGTCTGCCCTTCGACATCACCCGCGCCTACGACGAATCGGGCG
>JAQVKR010000271.1 GCA_028694565.1 Gammaproteobacteria bacterium
GCCGAGGGCCTGCTGCTGCGCATGTCCTCGGTGGTGCACGACCTCGATGGGGCGGTGGATGCCCTGGAGGAGGATGTGCTCACCGCCGAGAGCCATGCCCTGGGCCCGCGCCTGTCCGGCCTGCGCCGCCAGGCCATCATGCTGCGCCGCTACCTGGCTCCCCAGCGCGAGGCGCTGAACCGGCTGGCGCTGGAGAAGGTGGGCCTGATCGCGGCCGGCGATCGCGCCGGGCTGCGCGAGGTGGCCGATCGCACTTCCCGGTACCTGGAGGATCTGGACGCCGCGCGCGAGCGGGCGGCGGTGACCCAGGAGGAGCTCAACAGCCGCCTCTCCTCGCGGATGGAGCAGCGCATGTACCTGCTCTCCATGGTGGCGGCGGTGTTCCTGCCGCTGGGGTTCATCACCGGCCTGCTCGGGATCAACGTCGGCGGCATACCCGGCGAGGGGGTGGCCTGGGGGTTCCTCGCCGTCTGCGCCCTCCTGGCGGCGGTGCTGGCGGCGCAGATGCTCTACTTCCGCCGCAAGGGGTGGATCTGATTCGCCAGTCGCCGGCTGCCGGCGGCCTCACACGATTGGCGGCTCGGGCAGGATCTCCGCGCTCTGGACATGCTCCTGGAACGCCTCCAGGTGCGCCTCCACCTCCCTGACGGCCTGGAAGCGGGCCACGTGGTAGAGCGCCTCGCCCTCGTTGACCAGGGGCAGGTTGGCCCGGCCGATGACGATGCCCTCCACCGTGGAGATGACCTCCTCCTCCCGCTCGCCGAAGGGATCGGCGATGAGGCCCAGCACCTCGCCCTTCACCACCCGGGCGCCGAGGGGCACCAGGCTGCGGAGAATGCCGCCCTGGGGAGCGCGCATCCAGCTGCTGGAGCGGGCCACGTAGGGTTCCCGCGGCGGCTTCCTGCTCCGGCTCCGGGGCAGCATTCCCAGCGCGCGCATCACGTTGACGACGCCATGCACTCCCACGCGGATGCCGAATTCGTCGAAACGCAGCGCCTCGCCCGATTCGTAGAGCAGGGTCGGGATGCCCTTCTCGGCGGCCGCCTCCCGCAGCGAGCCGTCGCGCAGGTCGGAGTTGAGGACCACCGGCACCCCGAACAGGCGGGCCAGGCGCTCGGTCTCCGGGTCGTCCAGCTTGGCCCGGATCTGCGGCAGGTTGCTGCGGTGGATGGCGCCCGAGTGGATGTCGATGCCGTACTGGCTGTTGTCCACCACCTCGGTCATGAACAGGTTGGCCAGCCGGGCGGCCAGCGACCCGCACTCCGAGCCCGGGAAGACGCGGTTCAGGTCGCGGCGATCGGGAAGGTAGCGGGAGTGGTGCAGGAACCCGTGCACGTTGACCACCGGAACGGCGATGAGGGTGCCGCGCAGCTTGTCCATCGCGGGCAGCTTGTCCATCGCGGGCAGCTTGAGCAGGCGCCGGATCACCTCCACGCCGTTGATTTCATCGCCATGGATGGCCGCGCTGACGAACAGCCGCGGGCCGGCGCGCTTGCCGCGCACCACCTGCACCGGCATGGTGATGGGCGCATGGGTGTAGAGGCGGGCGACCGGCACGTCGACGGTGACCCGGGTGCCGGGGGCGATGTCCTCGCCGTTGATGAACAGCGGTCGCCTGGCCATGGCCGGTTCAGCCCTTGCCCTTGGTGCGGGTGCGGTTGGGCTTGGCGTTCTTCTCGATGAACAGGATGATCTGATCCGCCACGTCCTTGCCCGTGGCCATCTCGATGCCCTCCAGCCCGGGCGACGAGTTGACCTCCATCACCAGCGGGCCGTGGTTCGAGCGCAGGATGTCCACGCCGGCCACGTTGAGGCCGACGATCTTGGCCGCCCGCGCCGCGGCGGACCGCTCGGCGGGGGTCAGGCGCACCAGCGCGGCGCTGCCGCCGCGGTGGAGGTTGGAGCGGAACTCCCCCTCCTTCGCCTGGCGCTTCATGGCCGCCACCACCCGATCGCCGATGACGAAACAGCGGATGTCGGCGCCGCCGGCCTCCTTGATGAACTCCTGCACCAGGAAGTTGGCGTCCAGCTCGCGGAAGGCGTCGATGAGGCTCTCGGCCGCCTTGTCGGTCTCGGCCAGCACGACCCCCTTGCCCTGGGTGCCCTCGAGCAGCTTCACCACCAGCGGTGCGCCGCCCACCAGGTCGATGAGCGCCTGGGTGTCGTCCACCGAGTGGGCGAAGCCGGTCACCGGCAGCCCGATTCCCTTGCGGGCGAGCAGCTGCAGCGAGCGCAGCTTGTCGCGGGAGCGTCCGATGGCCACCGACTCGTTCAGGGGGTAGACCCCCATGACCTCGAACTGGCGCAGCACCGCCAGGCCGTAGAAGGTGATGGAGGCGCCGATGCGCGGGATGACCGCGTCGAATCCCTCCAGCTGCTCGCCCCGGTAGTGCACGCCGGGGCGCTGGCTGGCCACGTCCACCTGGCAGCGCAACGGGTCGAGCACGACCATCTCGTGGCCCCGCGCCTGGCCCGCCTCGACCAGGCGCCGGGTGGAGTAGAGCTGGCGGTTGCGGGACAGAATTGCAATCTTCATAGGCAGGGGGTTTCCTTTGTGCCGGCCCGGATCACCGGGCTTTGCGCCGCCCGGGCGCCGGCGGGCGTCCGCTCAGGTATGAGCGGGCGGGATGGACGCTGAAATGGCTGCCCAGCGCCGTGCGCCCGATGAGCAGCCTGAAAGTCATGGAGTCGCGGTTGGTCAGCGTCATCTCCACCGGCCACTCGCGGCCGCCGAGCCTCAGGGGCGTGCGGATGATGTAGCGCTGCTCCCGGTGTCCGCCCGAATCGGAGACCCAGCGCCGATCGACAACCGGGGCGGTGCAGACGAGCTCGATGTCGGTGCGGCGTTGCAGGGGATGGATGCCGAAACGCACCAGGGTCAGGCCGTTTTCCTCGTACGGCTCGACGAAATAGGCGTGCAGTGTCGAGGTGCGGGCGCCGGTGTCCACCTTGCCCTTGATGCGGCTGATGCCCAGTTCCGGCAGTGCGGCCCATTCGCGCCAGCCGAGCGGGACGGCTTCGGGGTTGAGTCGTTTCTCACCGGGCATGCAATGGCGGCTCTCATCGGTTGGCGGCGCGGACGCGCGGCGCGGCGGGGATTCTCCCGCCTGCGCCACGTACAGTAAAGTCTAGTGTAGTGTTTCGCGCCTGGAGATACTTTCAGCGCCCATGCGAAAGCGTCGGGACGGGGCGCGGCGGCCGGGGCATCGCCCCGGGTCATGTGTCCGGCGCCAGGAGGTCGAGGCGGTATGGAGTCCGGCGGTGAAATCCGGCGGGGGCGGCGGCGCAGCCCCGGCATCCTGCTCGCGGCGTGCCTGGCCGCCCTGCCGCCATGGCCCGCCGTGGCGGGGGCGGCGGATGCCACCCCCGCCATCGCCACCCCGGTGCGGCTCAGCGATGTCCCGGAGGCCGACGGCCGGTTCATGGGGGTGCGCCTGCTTGGCGCCCTGCGCCTGGCCGCGGTGGAGCGTGACGGGCTGCGCCTCACCGAGCTGTCCGGGCTGGCCTGGGACCGGGACGAGGCGCTGCTCTACGCGGTCAGCGATCGGGGCGCGGTGTTCCACCTGCAGCCGGTGCTGCGCGCCGGCCGGCTGGTGGATGCGCGCCTGCTGGCGGCCTACCCCCTGCGCGGCGGCGACGGCCGGCCGCTGGCCGGCGCCTGGTCCGACGCCGAGGGGCTGGCGCTGGAGCATGGGGCGGACGGGGTGCGCGGCAATACGACCCTGCTGATCTCCTTCGAGGGCCGTCCGCGGGTGGAGCGCTATGCGGTGGACGGGAGTCCGCTGGAACGGCTGCGGCTGCCCCCGGCGCTGTCCGGGGTCGACAGCTACCGCGATCCCAACAGCGCCCTGGAGGCTCTCGTCCGGCACCCGTCACTGGGCCTGATGACCGCCCCCGAGCGCCCTCTGGCCGGGGTGGAGGCACCCACGGTCCCCCTCTGCACCCTCACCGGCCGCTGCTGGGACTACCCGCTGGCGGATGCCCCGGGCAGCGCCCTGACGGCACTGGAGCTGCACCCCGATGGCGGGCTCCTGGCGCTGGAGCGGGCCTTCGTCTCCCTGTTCCGGCCGCTGGTGATCAGCCTGCGTCACGTCCGCTTGCCGGAGGGCGAGGGGCCGGTCGGGGTGGAAACGCTGGCGACCTTCGACACCAGCCGCGGCTGGCTGGTGGACAATTTCGAGGGGCTGGCCTTTCACGAGGGCCGGCGCTACTTCATGGTCAGCGACGACAACGGCAGCCCGCTGCAGCACACCCTGCTGGTTTACTTCGAACTGTTGCCGCAGGAGCTGCGGCGAGGGAGATAAAAAAAGCCCGCTGACTGGAAGGGAGCGGGCTTCAATAGGGACTGCCAGATGGAGGATGACCCATAGGGTCGAGCGAATCATAGGCCCGGCGGTGGGCGCGATGCGTTGCGAATCGTCAATCAGGCGAAAAAAATGGTTCTTCGCACATCTCCGGGAATCGTGCTTCATCCAGGCCTGGGTACTCGGGTAACTTGGTGGTGAACCAAGAGGACCGAGGAGCCCGTGATGCCGTCGAAGGAGCTACTGAATCTGGTTGGGGA
>JAQVKR010000272.1 GCA_028694565.1 Gammaproteobacteria bacterium
CTGCCGCCTGGGCAGCCTGGACGACCCCTGGCAGGTGCGGGAGTGGTGCGCCAATCCGCTGCTGCCCTACACCGGCTTCAGCCCGTTCCCGGAAGGCAGCCCCTCCCCCCGCCTGTTCGACGGCGACCCCGGGGTGCTGCGCGGCGCCTCGCTCCATGCCCAGCCCGCCGTGCGCCGCCCGAGCTTCCGCCACCCCGCCGCGCCGCGGCAGCGCCACGCCTTCAACGGCCTGCGCCTGGTGCTCGCGCCCTCCGATCTTCCGGGCTGACACAACCCTGCTGCTCACCACGGAGGGCACGAGGAAAAGCTGGAGGCCGGTAACCACGGATCACGCTGATTGACACCCGATTGGCGCTGCCACGTGGCATCCCTGGAGTCGAACCCTGCACAGGAAGGCCCCGCCCCGGATACATAGGCTGCGGTCGCAAGCGACCACAAGGTGGGAATTGGAATGGATTAACCCGCTTTAATCAGCCGAATCCGCGGCAGGTCGCTTTTATCCTCCGTCTTTCTTCGTGCCCTTCGTGCCTTCGTGGTGAGGCATAATCGGACCATGACCTACGGCATCCTCCTGGAAGTCCTGGTGCTGCTGGCCAGCGCGGTGCTGGTGGTGGCCCTGTTCCGCCGCCTGCGCCTGCCCCCGATCCTGGCCTATCTGGCGGTGGGCATGGCCGTGGGCCCGCACGGGTTCGGCTGGATTCCGGATACCGAGGACACCCGGCTGCTGGCCGAGTTCGGGGTGGTGTTCCTGATGTTCACCATCGGCCTGGAGTTCTCCCTGCCGCACCTGCTGGCCATGCGCCGCACCGTCCTCGGGCTCGGCGGCAGCCAGGTGCTCATCACCACCCTGCTGGTGGGGCTGGCCGCCTGGCTGCTGGGCCGCTCCCCGGAGGCGGCCTTCGTGACCGGCGGCGCGCTGGCCATGTCCTCCACCGCCATCGTCACCAAGCAACTGGCGGAACAGACCGAAATCCACTCCCGCCACGGCCGCCAATCCATCGCCGTGCTGCTGTTCCAGGACCTGGCCGTGGTGCCGTTCCTGATCCTCATCCCGGCGCTGGGCAGCGGCGGCGAGAACGACCTGCTGGCCCTGCTCGCGCTGACCCTGGTCAAGGGGCTGGCGGTCTTCGCACTGCTCCTGGCGGCGGGACGCTGGGCCCTGCGCCCCCTGTTCCGGGAGGTGGCGACCGCGCGCTCCCCCGAGTTGTTCATGCTCACCGTGCTGCTGGTGACCCTGGGGGCGGCCTGGCTTACCCATGCCGCCGGGCTGTCGCTGGCGCTCGGCGCCTTCATCGCCGGGATGATGATTGCCGAGACGGAGTTCCGCCACCAGGTGGAGGCGGACATCCGGCCCTTCCAGGACGTGCTGATGGGCCTGTTCTTCGTCACCGTGGGCATGCTCTTCGATCTCTCCGCGCTGCCCGCGGTCTGGCCCTGGATGCTGTTGCTGCTGGCCGTCATCCTGGTGTTCAAGACCGGACTCATCATGGGCCTGGCGCGACTCGCCGGCACCGAGACCGGCGTGGCCCTGCGCACCGGGGTGACCCTGGCCCAGGGCGGCGAGTTCAGCTTCGTCATCATCTCCCTGGCCCTGGCCTACGGCCTCTACCAGCCCGCCGAGAGCCAGCCCCTGCTGATGGCCATCGTGCTCAGCATGGGGCTGGCCCCGATGCTGATCCGATCGAGCCTGTCGATCGCGCAGCGATTCTGCGCCATGAGCTACGGGCACGGCTTCAGCCGCATGGAGGACGAGGTGCGCGAGAGCACCCACGGCTTCCAGGAGCAGGTCATCATCTGCGGCTACGGCCGGATGGGACAGGCGCTGGCCCGCTTCCTCGAGCAGGAGGGGCGCGAATATGTGGCCCTGGACCTGGATCCCCTGCGCGTGCGGGAGGCCCGGGACGCCGGCGAGCGGGTCCACTACGGCGACTCCACCCGCCGGGAGATGCTCATCGCCGCCGGACTGATGCGGGCGGGCGCCCTGGTGGTGAGCTACGCCGACACCGCCTCGGCGATGAAGATCCTGGAGCAGGTGCGGCAGCTGCGTCCGGGACTGCCGGTGCTGGTGCGCACCCGCGATGCGTCCGGGCTGGACCAGCTGCGGGCCATGGGGGCCACGGAGGTGTTCCCGGAAACGCTGGAATCGAGCCTGCTGCTGGCCGGACACCTGCTGGTGCTGCTCGGGGTTCCGGTCACGCGAATCCTGCGCCAGACCCAGGCGGTGCGGGAGGCCCAGTACCAGTCTCTGCGGGGGTTCTTTCCCGGGCTGGAGCCCGTGCCGCAGGCGAACGAGAACGGCGCGCGCGAACGGCTCCATGCGGTGAGCCTGCCCGCCGCCGCCCACGCGGTGGATCGGAGCCTGGAGGAACTGGACCTGGAGCGCAGCGGCATCACCGTCACCGCGGTGCGCCGGGGCGACATCCGCGGTCCGCAGCCCGAGCCGCACACGCGGCTGCAGGAGGGCGACGTGCTGGTGCTCTACGGCACCCCGGAGGCGCTGGAGCAGGCGGAGCACCTGCTGCTGACCGGCGCCTAGCGAAGATTTCCACCACAAGGGCACGAAGCGCACCCTTCGTGTCCGGCGCGGTGTTTCGCTACGAGCGGTTGAGATCCTGCAGGCTGGTGATGACCGCCTCCAGGGCGCGGTCGAACAGCAGCCGGTCGTCCAGCAGGGCGAGGTGCCCCTGGCGAAGCGCCCGCGCCAGCTCCTCGGCCTCCTTCTCGGCCACCTTGACCCCGCTGCGGTTGACGAACAGGAGCCTTTCGCCCCCGTCGTCGCGGATGCGGGCCGAAAGCTTGGCCCGCAGCACGCCATCGCCCGGCCCCCGGAACTCCACCCAGCCGCCCACGGGGAGCTTCGCCACCCGCTCCCTGTACTCGGCCGGCTCCGGGGCGAAGATGGCGGAGCGCTGATCGGCCCCCGGCTCCTCCACCACGATGGCCTCGACCGCCGCCTCGCCCTGATGGTCGAAGGCCGGCGCGGCGGGCGCCGCGGGTTCCCCGCCGCCCGCCTCGGGCGACGGGGCGGCGTCAGGCTCGAAGAACTGATCCTCCCACTCCTGGACCTCGATGCCGCCCGGCGCGACCATCCCGAAGGCCTGGCTCCGGTCCTCGGTGGACAGCGCGGCCGGCTCGCCCCGGCTCACCCGGAGCGCCCCGATGTGGCACGCCTCGAGCCCCTTGAACAGGCGGCGCATGGCGACCGGGTCGTAGGAGACGCTCGTGAGCCCCACCCGCAGGGCCTGCAGCAGCTTCGGAATGGTGGCGATGAGCTCCTTGCGCTGCTCGTAGCCGCTCTTGGGCTCGAGGGTCCAGAACAGCAGGTCGGCGGTCTCCAGGCCGCGGCGCCAGGCGTCGCTCTCGGGGCCCTCCTGCAGGTAGGTGATGAACAGCACCCGCGACCACGCGTCCTGGAGCAGCTCCCGGATCACCTCCGGCACCCGTTTCCCCCGCAGGCGGCCGCCAATCTCCTCGTCCACGCGCCGGCGGGCGGACGTCGCCCGGGCCCGGCCCTGCTCGGCCTGCCGGGTCCGCTGCTCGATGATCTCCGAGCGCCGGCGCTCCTGGCGCTGGAATCCCTCGAAGTCCTCCAGCAGGCCCGCGAAGATGGCCACGTCGTCGACGAACTCCAGCAGGACCCGGTTGACCACCTCCTCGATCTTGCCGAGCAGCTGGTCGTGACCCGGCGCACCCTCCTCGCCCAGCCCCATGCCCGCCTGGGCCAGGGCGTTCAGCAGTCGCCGGGCCGGGTGCAGCCGCTTGCTGAAGAAGCTGCGGTCCACCACGGCCACCTTGATCACCGGGATCTGCAGGCGGCTGAGAAGGACCTTCACCACTGGCGTCAGGTTGGGATCGTCAAGGATGAAGTCGAACAGCATCCCGATGACGTCGATGGCCTCGCTCTCGCTGCGCCCGATGCTGGTCTGTCCGCCGGGGGCCAGGGACTGCAGCTGGTTGTTGAGCAGGGCACGCACGTCCGAGAGACTGTAGGTCTCCCCGCCCTTGACCCGCCGCTGGATGCCCGAGAGCGCCTGCATCACGTCACCGGTGCCGAACCGGGGCTGCTCGGAAACGGCCAGGCCGCCACCGCCGGGTCCGCCGGGCAGCGCGCCGATGCGGCTCTCCACGCGGCGCAGGAGATCGAACACCTCGCCGCCGGGAAGGCCCGCGCCCGCTTCCGCGCCCGGCCGCCGCCCCGTCGCCGGCGCTTCCCGTCCGGCCGGCTCCGGGGCCGGCGCCCCGGCCGCCGCGCCGGCATGCGCGCCTCCCGCCTCACCGCCGGGGCGGCTCCTGGCGCGGTAGGTGGTCTTGAGCTCCGGCAGCACACCGGCATCCACCAGAAGCTGGTTCAACTCCTGGTAGAGCTCGCCCAGCCCCTCCATCAGCCCGTGCTCGAACAGCTTGTAGACCACCAGGCGCGAGCGGATATCGAGATCCAGCCACAGCGCGCAGACCCGGAAGGCGCTGCAGACGGCCGAGGGGCTGAAGGGCGTGGGGACCTCGGCCAGCTTGGTATCGCCGGCCAGCCAGCCGAGGCGGACACCCAGGTGGGTGAGAG
>JAQVKR010000273.1 GCA_028694565.1 Gammaproteobacteria bacterium
GCGCCCGCATCCGCGGCCGACGCCGGCGAATCCCACAGCTACAGTATCTGCAATTTCTGCTCGTCGCTCTGCAACATCCGCGTCACCACCCGTGAGCAGCACGGAGTGAAGCGCCTCGTCAAGCTCGATGGCAATCCGCACTCCACCCTCAACCGGGGCAAGATCTGCTCCCGCGGTCAGTCGGGTCTGCGCCAGACCTACGACAGTGACCGCATCAAGACCCCGCTGATCCGGGTCGAGGGAAGCCGTCGCGGCGAGAACGCCTTCCGCAGCGCGACCTGGGAAGAGGCCTGGGCCTACATCGAGCGGCGCACCCGGGAGGCCGACATCCGCCCCTGGGAGTGGACCCTGGTGGGCGGCTGGACCTCCTGCATCTTCTACATGAACTGGGCGGTGCCCTTCGCCATGGCCAACGGCATCCCCAACATCATCGCCTCGCCCATGCAGCACTGCGTGGCCACCGGCCACCTGGGCACCGACACGGTGACCGGCAACTTCAACATCCACGACGAGGTGCTGCCGGACTACGACAACGCCAGCTACATCCTGCTGGTGGCCAACAACGCCTCCATCGGCGCGGTCTCCACCTGCCGCATGGTGCGCTTCGCCCAGGGCAA
This sequence comes from Gammaproteobacteria bacterium, assembly GCA_028694565.1. GTDB lineage: Bacteria > Pseudomonadota > Gammaproteobacteria > DSM-26407 > DSM-26407 > Thioalbus. The sequence goes on from JAQVKR010000273.1 coordinate 618, forward strand.
GAAGAACGGCGCCCGCGTGGTGGCGCTCGACTCGCGCCTCTCCGAAACCGCCGCCAAGGCCGACGAATGGATCGCCATCCGCCCCGGCACCGATCTCGACTTCCTGCTGGCCATGCTGCGGGAAATGCTGGTGAAAGGCTACTACGACGAGCAGTTCGTGCGCCTGCACAGCAACCTCCCGTTCCTGATGCAGCGGGATGCCGAGGGGCGCTGGCAGCTGGCGCTGGATGCCGGGGGACGGCCGCAGGTGGTGCAGGAGGGCACCGACCGGGTACGCAGTGTGCCGGCGTTCAGCAACAGCAACGAGCGCGACAGCGAGGGCGAGGCCTTCTATCCCGCCCTGGAAGCCCCGGCGGGGCTGACCCTTGACGGGCGGCCCGCGCTGACCGTGCTGCAGGCACAGGTGGAGGAGATCGGCCACTGCACGCCGGAGTGGGCCGAGCGCACCACCGGCGTGGCAGCCGGGGTCATCCGCCGCATCGCACGGGAGTTCGGCACCACCCGCCCGGCCATCGTCGATCCGGGCTGGCATGGCGCCCGCTACGGCAACCTGATGATGCTGCGCCGGGTGCAGGCGATGATCCAGGGACTCACCGGCGGCATCGACAAGGCCGGCGGCTGGATCATGAGCGGCGAGTTCCACCACAAGGCCGCACGCATGTTCGAGGCCCGCGCCGCGGGCCGCGATCCGGGTCCCGCCTTCGCGGCGCTGGCCGGGCTGCCCTTCGCCCACACCGTCATCGAGGCGCTCTCGAAGGGCGAGAACTTCCCCCACGGCCGGCCCGGCTGGGCCTGGGCCTGGAGCGCCCAGCAGAAGGCCGCGGGCGGGGAGTGGGTGGCGCTTCCGGTGCTGGCCGACGTGGGCCTGAAGGAGTCGGTGGAGGGCAAGGTCGAGTGGAACGGCGAACCCTACCGCACCCGCGCGATCATGCTCAACGCCGCCAACCCCGTGCGCCACTACTACCCCGACACCCGCTGGAAGGAAATCCTCGGGCACGAGAACATGTAGCTGGTGATCGCCATCGACGTGCTGCCCTCGGACACCGCCGCCTGGGCCGATGTCATCCTCCCCAACTCCACCTACCTGGAGCGGGACGAGCCGACGCTCTACGGCAACGGCGTGAACCACGACCTGGCCCTCACCACCCGCTATGCCGCCATCGATCCCCTCTTCGATACCGAGGAGATTCCGGACATCCTGCTGGAGATGACCCGCATCCTGAGCGGCGAGCCGGATCGCCTGCTGGAGTGGGTGGAAGCGATGACCGGCATGCCGGCCGCGCCGGTCCGGGCCGCCTGGGAGCGGCTGCGGGCCGAGGGGGCTCCCAGCCCCTTCACCCATGCCTGCCGCGAGGTCTCCTTCCGGCTCAGCGCCGAGCGCGCCGGCACCACCAGCGCGGAGCTGGACCGGGTGCTGCGCGAGCGCGGCATCTTCACCGAGCAGCCAAGGGAGCAGGTGCTGGAGCATGCCGCCATGCCCCGCCGCCTGCCGCTGCCCACCGGCAGCGGCCGGGTCGAGTACTACAGCAGCCTGTTCGACAGCCTGCGCGGCATGGGCGCGGAAGGTCCCCATTTCAGCGTCCTGGCCACCCATATACCGGCCCGCTGCCGCGACAACGCCGACATGGCCGCCCCGCTCGGAGCGGACGAGTTCTACTTCACCTACGGCAAGACGCCCACCGTCTCCTACGCCTCCACCAACAGCAACAACCCGGTGCTGGCGGCGGTTAACCGCTTCAAGGGCGGCACCTACACCGGCATCTGGATCCATCCGGACCGGGCCGCACGACTGGATATCGTCACCGGCGATCCCATCCGCCTCACCAACACCCGGTCGGGCCAGACCGCCACCGGGCATGCCTACATCACCCGCCTGGTGCACCGCGACGCACTGTTCATCTACTCCTCCTTCGGGGCGGAGAACCCGGCGCTCACCCGCAGTCACGGGCTCGGCACGGCCACCAACAAGCTGGTGCCCTACCGGGTGGAGCCGGTGGTGGGCGGCTTTCGCTCGCAGGAGTTCACCCTCCGGGTGCAGAAACTGGACAACAGCGGGGGTGCGGCATGACGCGCTACGCCATGGTCATCGACCTGAACACCTGCGTGGGCTGCAACGCCTGCATGGCCGCCTGCGCCATGGAGAACCAGACCCCGGTCTGGAAGGACCGCTGGCGCACCTACGTGCACGACAAGGAGATCGGCACCGCCGAGGAGGTCCACCGGCGCTTCTTCCCGCGCCTGTGCAACCACTGCGACAACCCGCCCTGCCTCACGGTCTGCCCCACCGGGGCCACCTACCAGCTGGACAACGGCATCGTGCTGGTGGACGACGAGCTGTGCATGGGCTGCCGGGCCTGCGCCATGGCCTGCCCCTACGATGCCCGCTACGAGGTGACCTTTGCCGACATCGAGCGGGGCCGCGATTTCTACGGCGACCTGCAGCGGGAGCGTCCGAGCATGGACAAGTGCACCTTCTGCGCCCACCGGCTCGAGCAGGGGCTGGAGCCCGCCTGCGTCCAGACCTGCGTCGGTTCCGCGCGCATGTTCGGCGACCTGCACGACCCGGAGGATCCGGTGGCCCGGCTGGTGGCGAGCGGCGTGGCACGACCGCTGCTGTCCCACCTGGGCACCCGTCCCAACGTCTACTACATCGGCGACCTGAAGCGGAGGGGTTGAGATGGACGTCACCATGACCTATGCCACCCAGGACTACTGGACCTGGTGGATCGCCGTATATCTCTACCTCGGCGGGCTCGGGGCCGCGACACTCACGGTCACCTTCCTCACCGACCTCTACCTCAAGCGCCACCCCTGCCTGGTGATGTGGGGCGCCATCTCCGGCGTGGTGATGCTGGGGCTGGGCTCCGCCATGCTGTTTCTCCACCTGCTGGACCATGTGGCGGTGTTCAGCGTCATCAACCCCCTGGTCCTGTTCCGCAAGCCGGATGCCTGGATTGCCTGGGGCACCCAGTTCATCATCTGGATGATGTGGTGGGGGGTGCTCTACGCGCTGCCCTACATGGCCCGCTCCGAGGCCTTCCTGCGCCTGCCGCTCGTCGGCGCGCTGCTGAGGATGCGCTGGATCGCCGCCCTGGCCCGCTGCTGCGAGCGCTACCACAAGGTGGTGGGCTGGCTGGCCACCGTCAACGGCATCGGCACCGCCGTCTACACCGGCCTGCTGCTGCAGTCCTTCCCGGCCGTGGCGCTGTGGCACAACCCCGGCGTCCCGCTGCTGTTCACCGTGTCGGCCTTCTCCACCGCCATGGCCTACCTGCTGCTGGTGCTGCACGTGGTGGTCCGGCGCGAGGAGGATCACGGCCTGCGCGTTTTCTACGAACGGCTCGACCTGATGCTGATCGCCGCCGAGCTGGTGATCCTGTTCAGCTTCTTCCACTACATGCGGGCCGGCTCCGAATCCCTTTACCGTTCCTTCGAGCTGCTCTGGAACGACTGGGGCTGGCTGGTGGGCTTCATCGGCTTCGGCCTGCTGGTGCCCTTCGCCCTGGAGCTGAAGGGGGTGCTGCGCGGCTGGGGCAGCCGCATGCCCATCGTCGCCGCCTCGGTGCTGGTGCTGGTGGGTGGCTACCTGCTGCGCCACTACTTCCTCGCCGCCGGGTTCTACGCCCACCCATGGTGACGCGACCGGCACCGGACGAGCTCAGGACGCTGGCCCTGCTGCTGGCGGCACCGGCCGAGGAGTCCCTGGAGACGATGCGCGATCTGGCCGTGCACCAGCCCTGGCTGGCGCCGGCGCTGGAGGAACTGGAGCGCGAGCCCCTGGCCCACTGGCAGGCGGAGCACACCCGGCTGTTCATCTCCGGCTTCCCGCGCACCCCCTGCCCGCCCTTCGCCTCGGCCTGGCGCGAGGGGCAGCTGCACGGGCACGCGGCCGTGGAACAGGCGGGCCTCTATGGCCGCGCGGGCC
>JAQVKR010000274.1 GCA_028694565.1 Gammaproteobacteria bacterium
CCTCGTCATCGCCCACCGCGAAGAACTGGCCGGTGCCGAAGAGGACCATGCGCCCGGCATTGACATTGGGATAGGCATAGACCGCCGGCCGGGCCGTGATGGGCTGCCGGTTGTCGCTGCCATCCTTCGCCGTAAACAGCGGGGCCGGGGCGCCACCCGACAGGACCGCGCTGTTCCAGTTGCTGGAGCTCGCGTCGGTCAGGTCGAATTTCCACAGGTTGCCGTAGAGATCGCCCGCGTAGATATAGTCGGTAATGCGGTCGCCGTTCTTGTCGACGGGCACGACCGAGGAGAGGCCGTTGGGATCGTCTGCGTCGCCCACGCCGGTATCGATGGTCCGGATCAGCGACCCGTTGGACAGGTCGACGACAAACAGCCGCGCCCTGCCGGAGGTGCTGTTATAGCCGTTGCCGAAAATCGCCACCCACTTGTCTCCGGCCTTGACCCGCGCGATGGTCGGCTGGCCGATGGCCACGCCCAGCTCGGCGTTCGTGTACTCCCACATCACGTCACTGGCGCTGAAGCTGTCCGGATCGGTGACATCGAGCGCGAACACCGACCGGCCTCCGGCACCCGTCGAACCCACGAGAACCGTGTGCCAGGCACTGTTGAGATAGGCGTCCAGAACACGCGGCGAACCATCCACGTAGAACTTGTGGGTGTAGTTGGGATCGGTCAGGCTCGCCAGGTGCGTATAGACCCCGGCGGGAACATAGGCGATCTTCTCAACGCCCGTCTCGGCATCGAAGCCATGAAGCATGCCGTCGTTGGCGCCCACGTAGAGCATCGGTGTGCGCTCCTGGTAGGCCGTGCCGAGCCGGAAGGCGGTGTAGCTGCTGCCCTCGGTGCCCGGCAGGACATGGAAGCTGAAGTTCTGCTTCCCCACGAACCAGGGATCGGAGTTGATGATGTCGCCGAGCACGGTGACCGAACGCTCACGGAAGGTGGTGCCCTCCAGGCTCTGGTCGCCCCGGAGCCAGTTGAGGCGGTTCTGACCCGTCGTCGTGCTGCCGCCGCCCTTCAAGGCATCCTGCTGGGCCGAGGTCAGGTTGGCCCACGCGAACGCAGTACCCGCACCGCCGTTCCAGGTGAAGATGTCGCGGCTCCCAGGAGCGGGAATCTTGCCGGCCTGAGTGGTATCCCACTCCACGCTGCCGAGGGTGCCGTCCGCATTGATCCGGTAGGCGATAATCTGTCCGCTCCAGTCGGAGCTGTCGAACCGCGCCTGGTAGACCAGGGTGTTGGTATCCAGGCGGGTGGTGTTGGCCGCCACCGAGGAGGCGGAGGAGCGGGTCTCCGCGGCGATGGTCTGCAGGACATTGGCCAGTTCCGATGCGAAGGTGTTGGGATCGGCGGCGCTGAAGAAGCCGCCGCGGCTATTGACCGCCGAATGAAGCAGATCGTCGATGCGCGCCGGGCAGTGGCTCCCGGTGCAGTTGGTCTCGGAGGTATCTGGATCCGGCCAGATGATGGTCGCCCCGCTGTCGATGGCGCTGAAGGCGTCCCCGGGGTCCACCGAGCCGGTCACCCCCAATCCCACGCCGAAGGTGATCATGTGCTGCCAGAAGGCCGGGTTGTCGTCGGTCACCGGCACCTCGTTGGTTAGATCCCCGCGCAGATCCCGTTTCCAGTAGTACATGGCCACATCGGCCAGGGTGTTGGAGCGGCTGTCCGTGAAGGGGGAGACCGCGCTGTAGGTGAAGCTCAGCGGGTTTCCGGTGATGTCGGTGCCGGCGTGTGACGGTCCGCCGGTGCCGTCATTGTTGTTGCGCGCGCCGCTGGTGGCAGCATCGTAGCTGGAGCCGCCCGACCAGTAGCCGTCGGTCATCAGCACCGAGTAGCTGCGGCGGCACTGCAAATGCTCCGTCGAATCATCGGTTCCCGGCGTTGCTCCCCAGGGTCCGCGATTATCCGAACGCTCGTAGTACTGCCCTGCCTTGTCCAGCGCGTAACGCAACGGGGTACCCGCGGCAGGAATGGTATGGTCATAGAGGATATCGAAGAAGTCATCCCGATCCGAGCCGGTGAAGGGCCGCACGCCATTGATGATCACCGAGGTGTCGACGCCATCCACATTGCTGGAATCCTCGTTGATGGCGCCGAACCCCACCCGCATGCCGGAGCCCTGCTGGGAGAAAGCAAGGCCGATGCCCGCCCGGGCAGCCAGGATGCGGGAGCGGTAGTAGGTGTACCAGTTGGCGAAGTTCTGGATCTCCTCCGCATAGGTGCAGTTGCCGTTGTCCGCATCGGCGCAGTCGGTCCTGGCCTCCCGGCCCTGGCCGCTGTAGGTGGCCACGGAACTCCGGATCTCCACCTTCGTGTAGTTGCCCCGGGTCCAGATGCTGCCGCCGTTGTGGTAGAAATAGGTCGCCGGCCAGAAGGTCCGGCTGGACCACCCCGTCTGGCTGCAGCTGCCGCCGCTGTAGCAGGTGCTCCAGTAGGCGGACTGGCTGTTGTTGGCCGTCATGTTGCGGCAGTAGCTCGAGCCCGTACCGGCCCGCTCGGGGTTGTGCAGGGCGCAGGAAAGGTCGGCATCGGGATAATAGCTGCCGTCGCTCCGTATCCACGGAGTGTAGGTGACCGCGGGATTGTAGTAGACAGTGTTCACCTGCGCAGAACGGACCAGCGCGTTGTAGCCGGCACTGTCATCGACGGTGGCGACCACGTTGGTGTAGTCATCGGCGCCGTAGATCCCGCTCGCGCGGGGATAGGTGTAGACCACGCTCCCGTCGTAAACCCCAAAGAAGACGTAGTCGTCGGGCATGATTTCGAACTGCATGGAGCCGGAATCGTCGAGGAGGAACATGACGTTCGGCTCGATGTCCCCGCCGAGGAAGAGGGGGGACTGGGATATCTCGCCGCCTCCGCCGGTGGGCGTGCAGCCGGCCTGCAGGCCGGTTACGTGAAATCTTGCCTGACAGCGGTCGTTGGTCCACACGGTATTGTCATTGTAGCCGTAGGAGCCCGCCGGACACGAATATACGAACCACCAAAAAGGATCCGCCACCTCCAGCAGCTCAAGGTCGGTGATTTCCGACATGCTGCTGATAGTCAACGACCCGGGGCTCCAATAGCTGCCGACCCAACCCGTATCCTGCTCGATCACGCAATCGTCGGCGACGCTCTCCCGGGGAAGCAGCTGCGCCGACAGCCCGACGACGAGCGCGATCAGCGGGAGCAGGAGTGGCGTGAGATGCGCCAGCAATCCCTTCGCGGAATGTTTCCGGCCCCGTTCAATTGTGTATTTCGTCGTCATCTTGCTATCCCCCTGGCGGCCCTGTTTTTCCCGCCGCTGGCATACGCCATCTACTCACTGCCGGCTGTCCCGGATCCTGCCTGCCATCCCATAGGATCAAGGTCAGTTCGGGACTTCGGTCAATCCTTCCTGCACCGAGATGCGCCGGATCACGCCCTCCTCGGCCTCGTAGACGACCACCTGGCCCGCGCGAAAATCCTCGACCCCCGGCGTCCGCCCGCCCCGGGTCCGGCCGCCTTCCCCCGGATCGAGCTGGAGGGTATAGGGAGCGCCGTTGATTTCAATGATGCCCTGTTCCGGAATCACGGCGGTGATCTGCGCAATCACGCCGCCCCCGTGGGCCGGCAGCGAAACGGCGATGAGCAGGGCCAGCATCCCGCCCGGAACCGCTGAAAAGGCTTTTTTCACATACCGCGTGGCTTTCATGTCTGCACCTCGGATTCGCACGAACCGGCGCCCGGACTTCGTCCACGGCACCCGGGTCATCAGGCCTGCATCGCCCCGGTTGTTTCCCGGAGCCTGGAGGGTGGCGTTCACGGCACCCGCCTAGCGCCGGTAGGTCGCCTGCAGAATCACCACCGCGTCGGTTGTTCCGCCGACCCCCCGGGCCGTGACCCGGTAGAACTCCGGATCCGCCAGGGGTTCGTCCGGCGCCAGGGGCAGTTCGGGCGGTAGCTCCTCGATGACATAGCCGGGCTGCTCCGCCACATCGTCGAGAGCATCATCGGGAGCCAGCACCGTGTTCCCGGCATCCGCCCAGTACTGGAGCCAGGTCTGGGCGCGGCCCGCCCCCTCCGACCACAGGAACAATCCGTCGGCACCGGTGTCGTTCACGGTGATGTCACCATCGTCGTCCACCGTGATCTCGCCTGCGAACACCGGCAGGGTGGTCTGCTGCAGAAACTCCTCGCCATCCCGCAGTGCCGCCTCGGCGGCCTGGAAGCCCAGTTCGCGATCGCGGACGTTGCCTGCCATCTTCTCCTCCAGGGTGGTGCTCTGCATGCTGGTCACCCCGACAATCGTGAGAATCAGCAGGAAGATGAGGGCGATGACCAGTGCCGCGCCCTGTTGCGCGCCGGACCGGTTTCGCTTCGAACGGGAATTGCGGCACATGGAGCGATACCTCACGGCAACCGGTTGCGTACGCCGACGGTGGTGGAGAAGACCTGGCGCAGGCGGCGATCGGTGAAGGTCTCCTCTGTCCCGGCAATATCCAGGGTCTGGTCCTCGGTGATCACGTTCCCCTCCACGCTTACGAGCAGCAGGTTGAGGTTGATG
>JAQVKR010000275.1 GCA_028694565.1 Gammaproteobacteria bacterium
CGCCAAACGCCACCTACGAGGAGGTCTGCAGCGGCCGCACCGGCCACAACGAGGTGGTCCGGGTGGTCTACGACCCCGCCGTCGTCGGCTACGAGACCCTGCTGCGGGTGTTCTGGGAGTCCCACGACCCGACCCAGGGCATGCGCCAGGGCAACGACGTGGGCACCCAGTACCGCTCGGGCATCTATTGCCACGGCGAGCGGCAGCTGGCCGCGGCGGAGGCCTCGAGGACGGCCTACCAGGCGCGCCTGGCGGCGTCGGGCTACGGCGCCGTCACCACCGAGATCCTGCCGGCGCCCGAGTTCTACTACGCCGAGGGCTACCACCAGCAGTACCTGGCCAAGAAGCCCAGCGGCTACTGCGGGCTGGGCGGCACCGGCGTCGCCTACGCCGACGCGGGCTGAGCCGCCATGCGACGTCTCCTCGCGCTGCTGGTGCTGCTCGCCGCCCTGGCCGGGGCGGCCTGGTGGTGGCTGATCGAGAACCGCGACGCCCCGCCGGCCTGGCTCAAGGGCACGGCCGTGGATCCCGGTCCCGGCAGCACCACCCTTTACCGCTGGAAGGACGCGCAGGGCCGCACCGTGGTGGGCGACAAGCCGCCGCCGGAGGGCACGCCCTACGAGAGCCGCACCTACCGCCACGACACCAACATCCTGCCCGTTCCGCCCGAGTTGCAGGAGAAGTGAGCGGCCCGGTTCGTTCGCCACGGGGGCCGGGGAGGGCGCCGGGTGGGCGTGGCCGGGAGCCGTCCTTCGGCACCGGGGTCCGCCGGGCGGGTATCCCCGCGAACGGCGATGGACCCGCGTGACTCCCGTCCCGGAACAGGCCGACATGATGGATGCCGAAACAGCCGCCGGGGTCGCGCTGGAGCCCGGTAAGCTCCGGCAACGGCTGCTGGAGACCACCGCGCGCGCCCTGGAAGGGGGCGCGCTCCATTCCATCGCCACCGAGTCGGTGCGCTTCGAGGCGGGCGGCGTGAACTGGCTGGTGCGGATACTGGCCAATCTGCGGCGCAAGGAGCAGGCGCGCACGGCGCAGGCGGAAGGTACGGTGCCCGCCAACCCCTTTCTGCCGCCCGAGCCCGATCTGCTGGTGGCGGAGCTCACGCCCCCCCACCGCGCGGTGCTGAACAAGTTCAACGTCATCGGGCATCACCTGCTGGTGGTCACCCGGGCGTTCGAGGCCCAGGAGCGGCTGCTCACGCCGGCCGACTTCGAGGCCCTCTGGCTGTGCCTGGGAGAGTACCCGGCGCTCGGCTTCTACAACGGCGGCGCTGCGGCCGGCGCCAGCCAGCGCCATCGCCACCTGCAGCTGGTGCCCCTGCCGCTCGACGCGGCGGGCGGTCCGCTGCCGCTCGGCCCCCTGCTGGACGGGGCCGCCTACCGGGAGGGCATCGGCACCGTGGCCGCGCTGCCGTACCGGCACGCGCTGGCGCGGCTGGATGATCTGCGGGAGCTGGCTCCGGGGGAGGCCGCTGGTCCGCTCCATGATCGCTACCATCAACTCCTGGCGGTAACGGGGATCCATGGAGCGGGACCGGAGGCGCTGCAGTCCTGTCCCTACAACCTGCTCGTCACCCGCGAATGGATGTTGCTGGTGCCCCGGTCGCGGGAGTTCTGGGAGGGCATGTCGGTCAACGCGCTCGGCTACGCCGGCGCGCTGCTGGTGCGCGACCGGGAGCAGCTGCGGCGCCTGCGCGCGGTCGGGCCGCTGGAGGCCCTGGCGGCGGCGGGGGTCGGAATCAAGCCGGAAAAGAACGAATAGACAGGATTTGCGGGATTACCGGATTATGTCCGGTGATCGCAGGCGGCGATGCCGGGCCGGTGCTCTCCGTTCCCCCCGGGGGGGCGGATCACTCCTCCTCGTAGTCGTTGTAGAGCTCGACGCCCATCTCCTCGGCCAGCTCGGCCCAGTAGGGCTCCGCCTCGCAGGAGCAGCAGTCGCACCACACGGCGATGCCCTCGTGCATGCTTTTGGATTTCCGGCCCTTGCCCTTTGCGGCGGCGGTATTGGCTCCGTCGCCTCGCGAGCCCCTTTCGGCGGGGGAGTCCGTCATGGCCGCGTACCTCCCTTGTCGATGGCATGGATTGACCGCGGTGCCTGCCGCCCCAAGTCATACGATCATTTTCAGTCCGCGTAAACCATGGAGTTTCAGGGTGATTTCAGCATCCCGGGCGTATGTTGACCGCCAGGCTGACATTCAAAGAGGGATGCCGAGATGCTCGCAGTCAACATGATCCTGATGGCGCTTCCCGCCATCCTGGCGTTCGTCGCACCCGTCCTGGTGCTGCTGTCGATAGGGGACTGGCTGCGGGATGAATACAAGTGGGCGCACAGCGGCGGGCGCGGGAGGCGGGAGAGGCCCGGAGAAAAACACCGCCACGGCGCCTGAGCGGCGCCATCCGCCGCGGCCCGGCCTCCGACTCCGTTCAATCAGCAGCAGATCGCCTGCGCCAGGCGGCTGATTCCTTCCATGATTTCCACGGACGAGAGAGAGGCGTAACCGAATACGAGCAGCCGCTCGTTCAGGGTCCGGCATTCGGTCACGTCGGCGCCCCCCGCCTCGGGATTGTAGACATTGACCCGGTGTTCGGCGGCCGCCCGCTGCACTTCCGAGGCGGGGGGGAATTCCGGCGGCAGGTGCCAGACGACATGCATGCCGCCCCGGAGTCCCTTCAGCTTCACGTCGCCGAAATTCCGCTGCAACGCGTCGCGCAGGCAGTCTCTTCGGACCTTCTGATCGTGCCTCACCTGGCGCAGGCGCCGGGCATAGTCGCCGCTGGCGATGAATTCCGCCATTGCCGCCTGCACCAGCCACGGCTGGCAATAGGAGAACAGGGCCTTGACGGTGGTTGCCGGCTCCACCAGTTCGTGGGGAAGAACCATGTAGCCCAGGCGCAGACCGACTCCCATGGCCTTCGAAAACGTCCCCAGGTAAATGACGCTCCCCCGCTTGTCCAGCGCCGCGAGCGCGGGCAGTGGCGAATTCTCGAAGCGGAAGTCGCAATCGTAATCATCCTCCAGGACGTAGGCCCCGCTCGTTGCCGCCCATTCGAGCAGTGCATGCCGGCGCTCCATCGACATGATGTGCCCCAGCGGATACTGGTGCGATGGTGTGACGTAGACAATGGCCGCGCGTTGGGCGGGCAGGCGATCGACCCGGATGCCCTCCTCGTCGATCCCGACCCGAACGATCCGGGCGCCGAAGCTTTCGAACACGTAGCTCGCGCCCTTGTAGCAGGGGGCCTCGGTAACCGCGGTCGAGGATGGCTCGAGGAACAGCCGCGCGGAGATGGAGAGTGCTTCCTGTATTCCCGCGGTAACGACCACCTGCCGCGGATCGGGCCGGAAGCCGCGGGCCCGCGCGAGGTGCCCGGCGATGGCGCTCCGCAGCGCATCGAGCCCGGCCGCGTCGCCGTAGTCGGTAAGGTTTGCGCCGGCGTGCTGCAATTGCGCGTTGATCAGGTGGCGCCATTCCCTGATTGGAAAGGAGCGCGGATCGGTCCGTCCGGCCCAGAAGTCGATCGCCCCGGGGTCGGCTTTCCTGCGCGGGTTGATCTGGCTGCGTCCGCGAAAGGGCGGTGGAAACCGGGCTGCATGGCGCTCGGGGCTGGGCGCGGTGGTGGGCGGGCTGCCCAGGAAAACCCGTTGCTCGGGGGAAACGGGCGCCACGAAGGTGCCCTTCGCCTCCGAGGTGACCAGGTGCCCCTCGGAAATCAGCTGCTGGTAGGCCAGTTTGACGGTATTGAAGGAAACGCCGAGCTGAACGGCCATCTCCCTGATCGAAGTCAGGCGCGTCCCGGGTCGCAGGTGTCCGGCTGAAATCAGCTCGCGCAGCTGGGCGCAGATTTGGCGCTGCAGCGAGTCTGCGGATCGCTTCGAGATGTTCAGCGGTATCTGGACGGGGATTTCCAATTCATTCATGACGCTTCTGGTGCCCGGGCCTCCGTTCGTGAATCCACGCGCGGCCGGAAGCGTCGCGATGTCCGGAAGATGAAGCATCCTGCCTGATTTCAGCCGTCCCTGGCCGGGGTTCGCGACACTCCGGCTGCAAGCGATCCCGATCCACGGGACGGGGACCGCCAAAGCGTTTCAGAGCAGGTGGGAAACCGCATCCGAAAATACAATTCACACATGAAATGTAGCTGCTTCCAGTCCGCTTGGGAAGCGCTGACTATTGGAGCGAGAGCCAGTAGGAAATCGCCCGGGCATCCCCCTCGGACAGCGGCAGCACGGATTCCTTCATCATGGAAAACGCGTCGTTGGCGCGGGCTCCACCCTTGAAATCCAGGATCTGCTTGAGCAGGTATTCGGCATTTTGTCCGGCCAGCTTCGGGTACACGGGCATGATCGGCGCCTTCGCATCCTGGCCGTGGCAGGCGAAGCAGTTGGCCGATGCGAACAGGGCGGCGCCCCTGGTCGCGAGTTCCGGCGAGCCGACGATTTTTGGAATGGCGGGCGGCGCGGGCGCGGGCGCGGCAGTCTCCGCGGTTCGGGAAAAGAAGTCCTCGCCCTTCTGATC
>JAQVKR010000276.1 GCA_028694565.1 Gammaproteobacteria bacterium
CACCTCCATGAGTCCGGGGATGGGCGCGGGGATGACCGTCTCGATGCGGGTGCCGGGCAACGCCGCCCGGACGACCTGCTCTGCCGCCGCCACCGGATCTACACCATCTGGCGCCCCATGCGATGTCGGCCCGAACACTACCCAGAGAACCCAGACGCCTGCGATGGCCCAGCCCAAGGCGAGGGTCAGCGCGACCCGGTCCCGCCTTCCGATGGCGACCAACAGAAGGACCAGGGGACCCACCACCCACAGCATTACCGACGCCCACGAATGCGGCCCCTCCATCAGCGCGCCTCCCCGCCGGCGGCCTGGCGGAGGATGTCCACGCCCAGATCCACGCCCTGCTTGATGATCAGCTCCCCGATGCGGCCGGAGTCCACCTCGATGACCGGATAGACCTCGTCGGCCCGCTTCAGGTACCACTCCGCGATGCGGTCGAGCGCCGAGGCCATCCCCTCGGAGAGGCCGTACTTGGCGATGTTGCCCCCCTCCACCGACTGCACCGCGCCGAGCGCGCTGGTGGAGAGGCTGGTCAGGGACTGGGAGAGCCCCTTGCCGATGCCCCCGGCGACTCCCGCCACCAAGGCGCGGGCGATGAGCTGCCCCTGCTTGCTCACCACCCGCCCGCGCATGCCGGCCTTGCCATCCTCGCCGGTGATGTAGCCATCCACCAGGGTCTCCACCACCGCCCCGTCCCGCAGCACGCAGCTCAGGCGCTCGGCGCGGAAGTAGACCCGCTCGCTCGCCAGATCCCCCCGCGCCGCGGCGATGATGTGGCACTCCCGCACCCGGGAGCGGAAGCGGTTGGGCAGCGTGCCGTGGTCCAGCAGCGTCAGCAGCACCGGCACCGGGTTCTTCTCCGCAATCCCGCCGGTGGGGGCATCGACACCGGCCAGCAGCGCCGCGCGGGCGAAGGACCCGGCGGGAATGAACTCATGGATGGTGTGGTCGCCGGCGACCCGCCCGGCGCCGCTCCGGTTGGCGGGCTTCGCCGCGGGCGTCCCCCTCCCCGGCTCTCCCGCGCCGGCCGCGGCGCGCAGATCGACCACCCGCATGCCCGGTATCGCCGGCTGCCCGGCCGTGACACCCGGCCCGGCCAGGCGGGCGCCGATGGCCGGCGTGGGGAGGGACGGCGGCGGCAGCGGCAAGGGTTTGGAGGACGTGACCGCGGCAGCCGGATCAGGCTTCGGGTCCGGCTGCGGCACCGGCAGTGGAGGCGGCAATGGCAGCGCCGTCTTCGCGCCCCGCTCCCCGCGGCGCTCCTCCTGCTCCCGCTGCGCCTGCTGCAGGCGCTCCAGCCGATCGGTCAGGTTGTTCAGCTGCCGTTCGAGTTCCTGGTTGTCGCGGCGCAGCGCGGTCAGCTCCGCCTCGGAGCGGGTCATCCAGACCTCCGCCGGGTCCAGATCCGCGGCCGGCGTCCGGAAGCTCTTCGCCACCTCCCGCTCCGCCACCTCCTCGATGCGCCGCTTGGGATCGGAGAGGTAGAGGCCGAGGATCACCACGCCCACGAGCGCCGCGACGGCCCCCGAGGCCAGCAGCCGCTGGCGGCGCCGGGTCTGGAGGGCGCTCTCCATCAGCGCGCCTCCCGGACCAGGTAGACCCGGGTCGTCCCGCCCGGGGGCAGGGCGTGCCGGGCAATCGCCACCGCCAGGATGTTGCCGGCGAGCGCCCCGAGCTCCCGCTCGTCGAGCCGCATCTCCTCACCCGAGACGTTGGTCAGCTCGTAGACCTCGCCCGCGAGGTCGCCCTGGTAGCGGGCGGTCCGCACCAGGCGCGCCTCGCGCCAGAGGGGTACCTCCCGCCGGGCCAGGTCGGCGCCGTAGCCCTCGGGGACGGCGTCCGTGGCGAGTGACCGCATGAGCGCCTTGATGCGGGCCACGTGGGGCACGGATGCCCCGGCGTGCGCCTCGGGCGGCGCCAGGGTGCTGTTCTGCGGCCGGATCAGGACCGTCTCCGCCGGCATGTCGGTGGGCGCCACCAGCAACGTGTAGGTGGCCCCGTCGGCATCGGTCACGAAGAGGCTGAAGGAGGACGGTCCACCCAGAGGACGCACGTAGACCTGGCCCCGCGCGGCATCCTCCTGGGACTGGAAGCGCTCCTCCGGCCCCCGCACCACCTCAATGCGGTTGCCGTCGGCCATCCCCAGGCGGTTCCAGTCGCGGCCCGAGAGTTTGACGGCGATGCTCTGCCCGTCAACCGCCTCCACGATCTGCACCGCCCCGGCCTCAAGACCGACGGCCAGCAGCAACAGCCCCAGCAGCAAACGGATCATCGGACTGAACCTCCAGGAACCGCCGCACCGTGAGACGGCCGTTCCGATAGTTGAACTCGATCAGGAAAGTCGCCTCCCGCTGCCCCGTGGACTTGCTCGCCACCAGGGTCATCAGCGTGCCGGTGACCGCCGCCTGCCGCCCCCGGATCCGCACCTCGCGGGCGTGGAAGACGCTGCTCATCTGGTTGCGCCGCACCTTCTCCGCGTCGCTCTCGAGCCGGGCCGCCAGCTCCCCGTAGGCACGGGGGTCGGCGTAGATCAGGAACTGCCGGACCTGGTAGTCGATGTTGTCGGGGTTGTAGGTGAGCGCGAGCCCCGCAAACCAAGGGGCCATCTGCTCGAGGTACTCTGGCGAGACCTCCTCGCCCTGGACCGAGAAGGGCTTGTGGAGCGCCGGCGGGGTGACGATGGTCTTCTCGGCCACTCCCAGCCGGGAGAGCAGCCCCCCGGCGAGCAGCAGGTTCGACACGCCCAGCAGGAGGGCGACGAGGATCCAGAGATTCCTGCGCCGCACCGCCTCGGCCAGCGCGGAGGTGTAGTTGCGCCTCATCATCCGGTGTACTCCCGAACGTGGCTCGGAGCGCGGGCCCTGAGCCACCACTCCGAGGGGGTGTACCAGAAGAGGAAACGGGCGATGACGCCCCGCCCGCCCTCCGCCTTGATGCGGGAGAGCGAGCGGGCCGCCACCACCCCGAGGACCGCGGCCCCCACCACCGCCAGGAGGTGGTTCAGCAGCGAGCCCAGCACGAGGAAGACGATCACCACGACGGCCACGTCCGCGTCCCAGAAGAAGAACTGGACGGGGTCGTCGAGCCGCCGCGGGATCCAGTAGTGGTCGGCGCCATTGGCCATGAGCGTCGGTGGGGAGCCTGCGCCTCAGATGATGGCCGAGCCGAAGATGTTGTCGATGATGCTCGGGCCGAGCGCGCCGAACACCGCGAGCACGACGCCCAGGATGGCGATGACCGCCTTGCCGGTGCCGGCCGCAATGCCCAGCGTGATGAGGCCGCCGGTGATGGCGATGCCACGCCCGAGGTAGCCGGTCGCCGCGTCGTAGACGAACTGGTAGAAGGTCGAGAACTCCGCGCCCGTGGTGGAGGCAAGCGCCGCCAGCGGCACTGCCGCCATCAGGAAGAACTGCATCGCCTGCTGCTTGTGCTGCTTCAGGGAGTGGATGAGATTACGCATGAGCAAAGTGCCTCCGTTTACTTGGAACTCACAGGGATACAACAAGGGGGCCGAGCCGGAAGGCCACCGTCTGGCGGCCGTTGTCCGGACCCGGCGTCACCACCACCCGCCGGTTCGCGGCGCGTCCTGCAGGGGTGGAATTGGTGGCCACGTAGCAGCAGCTGCCGTAGCCTCGAACCTGGATGCGCCCGGCCTCGACGCCGAGCTCCACCAGCGCATCGCGCACCGATTGGGCCCGGCGCAGGGCGAGGTGGTCGTTGTACTCCTCCCCGCCGGTGTGGTCGGTGTAGCCGGTGACCCAGATCTCGCCGGCCTGGCGCCGCAGCGCCCCGGCCATGGCGCTCAGCGTCTCTCGCTGCGCGGCCGTCATGCCCGCCGAGTCGAAGGCGAAACGGACCGTGTGCACGGTCCGCTCCGGGGGGACGGCGGGGGCGCCCTCTTCCCCCGGGCGGTAGGCAGCCGGCGTGATTCCTTCGGTACCTTCGCCGGCGCCATCCCGCCACTCGATTCGGAGTTCGCCCGCGGCGACGGCCGACAAGGCCTCGCCCACCTGGCCGGCCACTGTGCTGACCATCCGTCCGAGGGGCTCCAGCACATCCGGGACCGAGGCCCCGGCGGCACGTTCCTTCTCCCTCTCTCCGTCCGCGGCCACGGGTGTCTTGGGCGTCGGCGCCAGGCAGTCGGCGCAGAACAGCCAATCCCCGTCCGCGGCCTGCTGCATGCCCAACCGGGGGTAAGGCACGGCCCGCCCCTCAACGGGGTGAAGGGTCGCCGGCGCCGCAGCGCAGCCCGCCAGCGTTACAATCCAGATGCTCATAAATCCTGCGCGCATAGTTCACCCGTCTGTTCTGCGTTGTCTCGCTCGTCCCGGTGCCCGCGTTGTAGGCGCCGACCGCCTCCCAGGTGTAGCCGTAGCGGGCGACGTTCCCCGCCAGAATCCAGGCGCCCACCTGGATGTTGGTGCAGGGGTCCCACAGGCTCGCCTCGGTGATCCCGTACCCGGAGAGCCGGGGCAGCCACCAGCTGTTGACCTGCATCAGGCCGATGTCCCGG
>JAQVKR010000277.1 GCA_028694565.1 Gammaproteobacteria bacterium
CGCGAGGACGGCGGGCCGCGGCTCACCTTCAGCGGCATCGGCGTCTACCGGTCGGCGCTCTTCGCCGGCCGCGCGCCCGGGCGCTTTTCCCTCGGCCCCCTGCTGCGCGCGGCCATGGCCCGGGACGAGGTGAGCGGCGAGCACCACCGCGGGCGCTGGGTCGACGTGGGCACGCCCGAGCGGCTGGCGGCCCTGGAGGCGGAGCTGCTGCGCTAGTTCGGGTCAATTTGCAAAAACAGCTTTCAACGCAAAGACGCGAAGACGCGAAGAGACAAAGAAGTGATGGTTTGATCCTGTGCCCCGCGTCCAGGGCGGGAGCCGGTTTCAGGCATATGTGCCCCTGCCTGCCCCGGTGCTGCCGGAACAGCGTTTACGATCCTCTTCGCGTCTTGGTGTCTTTGCGCCTTCGCGTTGATCCCCCCCGGCGCATCGGGTCCCTCAGCGGCGCTCAGCCCACCACGTCGAGGTGGCGGGCGCGGAACTTGACGCCGAGGGACTCGGCCAGGCGGCGGCAGGCTTCGATGTCCACCCCCTCCAGGCCGTCGATGGCGGTGGCGGTGACCTCGGGGATCCAGCGCGGCGCCTCGCGCAGGAACGCCAGCAGGGCGGCGTAGGCGCCGGGCAGCTGGGGCTGGCAGTGGCGGTTGTAGGTGGCCTCGTCCTGGGCGTTTAGGGAGACCGACAGGGCGTCCACCCGGCCGGCCATCTCCGGCAGCACGTTGCGCTTGTGCACCAGGTTGGCCAGGCCGTCGGTGTTGACCCGCACCCGCCCGCCGTGGGCCTTGATATGGTCGGCCACCGCCAGCAGGGTCCGCAGGCGCAGGGTGGGCTCGCCGTAGCCGCAGAACACCACTTCGCGGTAGCGGGCGGGATCACCCACCGCGGCCACCAGTTCCTCCACCTCCGGCCGGTGATCGAGGCTCAGGTCGTAGCCCCGGACCTCCAGGCTGCCCTGGGTCTTGGGACAGAACTCGCACACTAGGGTGCAGCGGTCGGTGATGCTGAGGTAGAGGTTGTCGCCGATGGGGTAGGCGATGGTCTGGGCGTTCATGGCCCTATTCTACCCCCTGGGGCGGCTCTTCGGGGAGGCCGGCGCCGGTGGGCCGCGCCCGGTAAAATCACACGGTTTCCGGTAGAATGCGCGGAATCCGGAATCGTGAGGACGGGAGCGGTGGCGAGCAGCAACGTGGTATGGCATCACGCGACGGTCACACGCGGGCGGCGCGAGCGCCTGAACCGGCACCGCAGCGTGAACCTGTGGTTCACCGGACTGTCCGGGGCCGGCAAGTCCACCATCGCCCATGCCCTGGAGGAGGAGCTGTACCGCCGCGGCTGCCGCACCTTCGTGCTCGACGGCGACAATGTGCGCCACGGGCTGTGCGCGGATCTGGGCTTCAGCGACGAGGACCGGCGCGAGAACATCCGCCGCATCGGCGAGATGGTGAAGCTGTTCCTCGATGCCGGGGTGATCGCGCTCACCGCCTTCATCTCCCCCTTCCGCGATGATCGCCAGCGGGTGCGGGCGCTGCTGGGCGAGGGCGATTTCATCGAGGTCTACTGCCGCTGCCGCCTGGATGTGTGCGAGCAGCGCGACGTCAAGGGACTCTACCAGCGCGCGCGCGCCGGCGAGATACCCCACTTCACCGGCATCTCCTCGCCCTACGAGGAGCCGGAGGCGCCCGAGGTGGTGGTGGAGACGGACAGCCGGAGCCTGGAGGCCTGCGTGGACCAGCTGGTGGGATACCTCGAGCAGCGGGGCGTCCTCGAGCCCCTGGAAGCGCCGGCCTGAGCCCCGCGCCCGTATCGGTTCATCCGGCCCGAATCCCACCTATCCAGGAGGTCCCCTATGGAATTGGTTGCTGTTGTTGGCTTGGGTTACGTGGGGCTGCCCCTGGCGGTGGCCTTCGGCCGGACCCGCAGGACCCTCGGTTTCGATATCGATCCCAGGAAGCTCCAAGCCTACCGCGCCGGCGAGGACCCCACCGGGGAGGTGGGCGGCGGGGAGCTGCGCAAGGCCGTTCATCTCGAATACAGCGATGATCCGGCCGCCCTGCGCGAGGCCGACCTGGTGGTGGTGGCGGTGCCCACGCCCATCGACCGGGCGCACCAGCCGGATCTCGGCCCGGTGATGGCGGCCTGCCGCACCGTGGGGCGCAACCTCAAGCCCGGGGCGGTGGTGATTTTCGAGTCCACCGTCTACCCCGGCTGCACCGAGGAGGTGTGCGTGCCGATTCTGGAGCGGGAGTCGGGCCATGCCTGGTCCGGGCGTGTGGGCGGGGAGGAGCGGGACACGGAACGCGGTACCCGGAGCACCTTCTCCGTCGGCTACTCCCCGGAGCGGGTCAACCCGGGCGACCGGGTACACCGGCTGGAGAGCATCGTGAAGGTGGTCTCGGGGGATACCCCGGAGACCCTGGAGCGGGTGGACGCGCTCTACCGGGGGATTATCGCCGCGGGGCTGCACCGGGCCCCGAGCATCCGGGTGGCGGAGGCGGCGAAGGTGATCGAGAACACCCAGCGGGACCTGAACATTGCGCTGATGAACGAGCTGGCGCTGATCTTCGACCGGCTGGGGATCGACACGCAGGAGGTGCTGGAGGCGGCGGGGACGAAGTGGAACTTCCTGCCGTTCCGGCCGGGGCTGGTGGGCGGGCACTGCATCGGGGTGGATCCCTACTACCTGACCCACAAGGCCGAGACGCTGGGCTACCACCCGCAGGTGATCCTGGCCGGTCGGCGCATCAACGACGGCATGGGGGCCTACATTGCCGGCCAGGCGGTGAAGCACCTGATCCGTTCGGGGAGCTGCGTGAAGGGGGCGCGGGTCAACGTGCTGGGGCTGACCTTCAAGGAGGACTGCCCGGACCTGCGCAACTCGCGGGTGGTGGACGTCATCCAGGAGCTGCGGGACTACGGCTGCGCGGTTGCCGTCCACGACCCCCTGGCCGACGGGGAGGAGGCCCGCCGCGAGTACGGCCTCGAGCTGACCCCCTGGGAGGCGCTCCCCAAGGCCGACGCCCTGGTTCTCGCCGTGGCCCACAAGGCCTACCGCGAGCTGGCCATGGAGGACTACCGCAACATGCTCAATGGAGGCGGCTGCCTGGTGGACGTGAAATCCATCATCGACCGCTCCCAGGCCGAAGCCGCCGGCATCCACGTCTGGCGCCTGTAGGAGGCGAGCCCTCTCGCCGAATCGGCACAGCCGGCGCCCTTCGGCCAGAGGCTGGCCTCCTACAACACATGCGGGGACCACCGCCCGTAGGAGGCGAGCCCCCTCGCCGAATCGGCACCACCGGCAACCCCTCGGCCAGGGGCTGGCCTCCTACCTGTCAAAATCCACCCCGGTGCGCTGAATCAGCGCCGGAACACGAAAAACCGAACACGGGACACGCATAAAAACCAATGAAAATCCTGATTACCGGCGCGGCCGGATTCATCGGCTCCACCCTGGCGTTGCGGCTGCTGGCCCGCGGCGACACGGTGGTGGGCGTCGACAACCTCAACGACTACTACGACGTGGGCCTGAAGGAGGCGCGGCTGGAGCGCTGCCGGGCCCACGCCAATTTCCGCTTCGAGCGCCTGGACATCGCCGAGCGCCCCGCCATGGAGCGGCTGTTCCGGGAGGAGGGCTTCGACGCGGTGATGAACCTGGCCGCCCAGGCGGGGGTGCGCTACTCCATCGAGAACCCGAGCGCCTACGTGGACGCCAACCTGGTGGGTTTCGGCAACGTCCTGGAGGGGTGCCGCCACAGCGGGGTGAAGCATCTGGTGTTCGCCTCCTCCAGCTCGGTGTACGGGGCCAACACCAAGCTGCCCTTCTCCGAGCACCACAACGTGGACCACCCGGTGTCGCTGTACGCGGCGACCAAGAAGGCCAACGAGCTGATGGCCCACAGCTACGCCCACCTCTACGGGCTGGCCTGCACGGGGCTGCGCTTTTTCACCGTCTACGGCCCCTGGGGCCGGCCGGACATGGCGCTGTTCAAGTTCACCCAGGGGATCCTGGAGGGCACGCCGATCCCGGTGTTCAACGAGGGGCGGATGATCCGGGACTTCACCTACATCGACGACATCGTGGAGGGGGTGGTGCGGGTCATCGACACCCCGGCGGTGCCGGACCCGGCCTGGAGCGGGGAGGCGCCGGACCCGGCGGGCAGCTACGCGCCGTACCGGGTGTTCAACATCGGCAACAACCAGCCGGTGGAGCTGCTGCGCTACATCGAGGTGCTGGAGGCGTGCCTGGGCAGGAAGGCGCGGATGGAACTGCTGCCGATGCAGCCGGGGGACGTTTCGGCCACCATGGCCGACACCGCCGAGCTGGAGCGGGCGGTGGGCTTCCGCCCCGCCACCACGGTGGAGGAGGGGGTGGCGAAGTTCGTGGAATGGTACCGAAGCTATTACAGTATCTAGTTGCGAGTTGCGGAGCGGACATCGCGAGGATCACCACGGAGACACGGAGAGCGCAGAGATGGAATCGGGATCGAGGTCGGTCAGGCGGGCCGGACGGGAG
>JAQVKR010000278.1 GCA_028694565.1 Gammaproteobacteria bacterium
GCTAGAAAAAACTCTCCGCATCCCCTCCGCAGAGAGTGCGTACGAGTTTGAAGCGGGCGTGCCCCAAGTAGGAAGAGACACGCATGACCTCTACGTCGCATTTTTCACCCAAGAACCTTTAGATATCTCCCTGGCTGGTGGACCGCGCCCAGCGCGGTGTCACCTTCCATGGCCCCAACGCCGGTTAACGCGAGGTACCGACCATGTTCAAGCGCAACTTCACCGAAGAGCAGCAAATGTTCCGCGAGGCCTACCGCAAGTTCCTCGCCCAGGAGATCGTGCCCCACATGGAGGCCTGGCGGGAAGCGGGCATCGTCGACCGCTCGGCCTTCAAGGCCGCGGGCGACCAGGGCTTTCTGATGGTGTGGCCCGACGAGGAGTACGGCGCCATCGGCGACAAGGACTTCCGCTACGAGCAGATCATCCTCGAGGAGCTGGCCTACGCCCGCTGCAACGACTTCTACGCCCCCCTGCACAGCCGCCTGGTGGGCCCTTACCTGGGCCGCCTCGGCAACAAGGAGCAGCTCGACCGCTTCATGCCCGGCTGCGTGTCCGGGGACATCATCCTCGCCGTGGCCATGACCGAGCCGGATGCGGGCAGTGACCTGGCGGGCATGCGCGCCACCGCCAAAAAGGTGGGGGACAACTGGGTGCTGAACGGCGCCAAGACCTACATCTCCAACGGCATCAACGCCGACCTGGTGGTGGTGGCCGCCAAGACCGACCCGGAGAACAACCCCCACAGCCTAGGCCTGTTCCTGGTGGAGCGGGGCATGGAGGGCTTCGAGCGGGGCGCCCGCCTCCACAAGATGGGCATGAAGGCTCAGGACACCGCCGAACTGTTCTTCAACGACGTCAAGGTGCCCGCCGCCAATGTCCTCGGCGACCCCACCAAGGGTTTCTACTACCTGATGGAGGGCCTCGCCGAGGAGCGCCTGATCAGCGCCGTCATGGCCCTGGCCGCCGCCCAGCTGTCCTTCGACCTGACCCTGGAGTTCGTCCAGAACCGCCGGGTGTTCGGCAAGTCGGTGGCATCCTTCCAGAACACCCAGTTCAAGCTGGCGGAGCTGCGCACCGAGCTGGACATCCAGCAGACCTTCATCGACCGCTGCGTCGAGGCCTGCAACGCCGGGGAACTCACCGCGGTGATGGCCTCCAAGGCCAAGCTCGCCACCGCCGAGGTGCAGATGAAGGCGGCGGATCTCGGCGTGCAGCTGCACGGCGGCGCCGGCTACATGGATGAGTACCCCATCTCCCGGCAGTTCACCGACGCGCGGATTTCCTCCATCTACGCCGGCACCTCGGAGATCATGAAGATCATCATCAGCCGCGATCTGCTCTCCGCCGACTACGTGCCCTTCAATACCCGCAACTTCTGATAACCCGTCCCCGGCCACCGCCGCCCTCCGGGGC
This sequence comes from Gammaproteobacteria bacterium, assembly GCA_028694565.1. Lineage (GTDB taxonomy): Bacteria > Pseudomonadota > Gammaproteobacteria > DSM-26407 > DSM-26407 > Thioalbus. Next base: position 1,414 of record JAQVKR010000278.1, read on the forward strand.
GGCGGTGGACATCCCCTGCCTTAGCTTATATCGTTAGCCCTCCTCCAGCCGGGGCCTAGGTTCCCTAGCCCGTCCGGGTTGATGCCACCGTTCCGGACCGCGCCGCCGGTCATGCCTGTTGGGTTGCGATGTCCTACCAATTGCTGAAGACGAGACTCTCCCCGCCTTTCGAGGCGGGCAGCCTGTTTTCCCGCGCCCGCCTGCTGGACCTGGCGGACCAGGCGGCGGGCCACCGGCTCAGCATCGTCCAGGCCCCGGCGGGCTTCGGCAAGACCAGTCTGCTCTCCCAGTGGATCCAGACCCTGCGGGACAACGGTCGCCCGGTGGGCTGGGTGACCATCGACTCCACCGGGCTCGACCCCGTCGAGTTGCTGGCCTATATGGCCGGGGCCCTGGCCCGGGCCCTGCCGTCCCTGGCGGCGCCCATCAACGCCCTCATCGACAGCCGCCGCCACCAGACCCCCGACGCCCTGATGACCGCCCTCGTCAACCTGCTGGTGGACGCCCACACGCCGGTCATCCTCTTCCTCGACGACCTGCATTTTCTCGATGACGAGGCGGTGGCGGCCCTGGCCCGCTTCCTGGAAATGGCGCCCCGCCAGTTGAGTGTCATTACCGCCTCCCGCTCCCACCTCAACCTCGGCCAGGGGAGCCTCCGCGCCCGGGGCCAGTTGCTGGAGATCGGCATGGAGCAGCTGCGCTTTACCCGGGACGAGATCCGCGACTATCTGGCCGCCAGTGGCTGGCCGCTTCTCGAGGACGGTTCCCTCGACTGGCTCGCGACCCGCACCGATGGCTGGATCACCGGCATCAAGCTGGCGGGCCTTGCCCTGCGCAATCCCGGGGCCGCCGACAGCCTGCTGCGCACCTACTCCGGCAGCCATCGGGCGGTATCGGATTTCTTTGCCGAGCAGGTGCTCTCGGTGCAGTCCCCGGAGGTGCAGAATTTCCTGCTCAAGAGCGCGGTGCTCGACCGCTTCTGCGCCGGGCTCTGCGACCACGTGCTGGAGATCCGCCAGTCCCGGCGATTGCTGGAGGAAGTGGCGGGGGCGGGGCTGTTTCTGGTCGCCCTCGACGACGAGCGCCAGTGGTACCGCTACCATCCGCTGTTTCGGGATTTTTTGCTGCGGCGCCTGGAGGAGGGCGGGTTCGAGGGGCAGGCCGCCCTGCGCCTTCGCGCCGCCGACTGGTTCCGGGAGAAGGAGCAGCTGGTGGAGGCCATCGAGGCCGCCCTCGCCGCCGGCCACCCGGGGCGCGCCGCCGAGATCCTCGAAACCTGCTCCCAGGACTGGACCTACAAGGGGCGCATCCGCCTGGTGACCCAGTTCGTGGAGCGCATTCCCCTCCCCGAGCTGCAACAATATCCCACCATCCTGCTCACCTGGGCCTGGCACCTGATGCGCCACCTGCGTTTCGAGGAGGCCCAGGACCTGCTCAGCTCCGTGCGCCGCCGGGTGGAGGACTGGGAGAACATCAGCACCATCCCCGCCGTCGACCTCGACCAGCTGCGCCACCAGTTGCTGCACCGGGAGATGACCCTGGCCGCGGCCCGGGACGACGTGCTGGAGGTGGAGCGCAAGTGCCAGGAACTGCTGGCCTTGAGCAGCCAGGACCTGCACCCCTACCTCGCCGGCTCGGTCTACGCACAGCTGCTCCACGCCCAGCGGGAGCAGTTCGTCTTCGACGACGTGGACAGCCTCGCGGCCCGGGCGCGGGGCGTGCTGCAGCGCTCCGGCTACGACTTCGCCCTGATCGCCGCCCTGGCGGTGATCGGCACCAGTCTGTTCGCCATGGGCAAGGCCGACGCCGGGGTGCAGACCCTGGAGGAGAGCATCGCGGTGGCGGTGCGCTATGGCGGCGAGAGCTCTTCCCTCATCGCCCTGCCGGGCCTGCCCCTCGCCGTCATCCTCTACGAGCGCAACCAGACGGAGCGCGCGGCGGAGTTGTTGTCCCGCCATTCCGCCAATGCCACCGACTGGGGCATGGTGGACCAGTTCGTCGCCGTCACCCTTACCCAGGCGCGCCTTGCGGTGTTCCACGGGGAGCCGGACGAAGCGCTGTCGGTGCTCGACGACGCCATGGCCCTCGCCCTCGACCGCAATCTCGAGCGGCTTAGGCTGTCGGTCATCCACGAGCAGGTGCGCATTCTGTCCCGCGCCCCGGGGGGCACCACCGGCCGCATCCTCCAGCTGGCCCGGAACGCGGGTATCCCCGAGTCCCGGGACGAGGTGCTGCCCCGCATCACCCGCCTCGGCATCGACGAGCTGCGCGCCATGACCTGGACCCGGGTGGCGCTGCTCGACGACCGGGTGGCGGACGCCGCCCAGGTGGCGCGCAACTGGCGGGGTTTTTGCGAGGCGAGGGGTGCCCAGTACGCCTATGTCCGCTGGAGCATCCTGCTGGCAGAGGCGCTGCTGCTGGGGGAGGGCTCGCGGATCGCCCAGCGGGTGCTGCGGGAAGCCATGGCGGTGGCCGCCCCCATGGGAGCCATGCGCAGCTTCATCGACGAGGGCGCCCCCATTCGCACCCTGCTCGAGCAGTGCTGCCAGGCGGAGTCCGAGGCCTCGAACCCCACCGACCGCTTTGCCCGCAAGCTGTTGGAGGCCTTTGGCGGCCTGGTGCCCCAAACCCCGAGGACCGACACCGAGGAGGGCATCTACGGCGGGCTCACCGACCGGGAGCTGGAAGTCCTGCAGCAGGTGAGTATCGGCCTGCGCAACCGGGAAGTGGCGGAGCGCCTCGGCATGACCGAGGGCTCCATCAAATGGTACATGCAGCAGATCTTCGACAAGCTCGGCACCCGCAGCCGCCTCCAGGCGGTGGAGCGGGCGCGGCGGCTGGGGTTGATTCCTTGAAGAGCGCTGGCTTGACGTCGGACGTCGGACGTCGGACGCAAAAGCCAGCGGCCCTTACCTATGCTCGTGCTTTTCCATGAGCACGGGAAAGACCATGCAGCGGTCGTTACCGTGATCATCCCGGCATCAGACGTCAGACGTCAGACGTCAGACGCCATACCTCAAACGTCAAACCCCCCAAAGAATCAAACCGGCGGCCGCTCATCCCTGGGATAGGCGTTCATGAACGCCCGC
>JAQVKR010000279.1 GCA_028694565.1 Gammaproteobacteria bacterium
CGGAGATGATCTCGAAGGACTTGCCCTTGCCGCCCACCTTGAGCTGGAGCCGGTGCAGGATGTCCATCAGCTCCGGGTCGATGGAGGTGACCTCGTCGTTGCGGTAGTCGCGGAGGATGTGGTTGATCTCGTCCAGGCCCTCGTCGAGGTAGCTGCCGTTGGCCCAGTAGGTGGTGCGCAGGCGCTCGCCGGTATGCAGGTTGAGGAACGCGATGTGGCGTTCGCGCTCGGCGCCGATGTTGGCCAGGGTGGCGGGGCTGGCCAGGGTGGCCGCCGTGGCCAGGGAGATTCCCAGGAAGCGGCGGCGGTGGTGGCAATGGGGCTGCTCGATAGTGCTAAGTAGCCGTCTGCGCGTCACGGTTCCCCCCTTCGATCGGTGGCAAAAAGTAAAAATCTGTAGCCTTTTAACCGAATCGGAGGGGCAAAGTAAATGATCCGGCTCACAGTGGCCGGGATTCGGGGGCGGTGCGCCGCGGCGCGGATCAGTGGCGCGGGTAGCCGAACAGGGCCTGTTCCATGCGTCGATCGCGGCCGTAGATGTCGTTGCGGAAGTTCACCACGCCGGCGGCGTCGACCCAGGCGGTGAGGTAGACCAGGTAGACGGGAATGGACCGGGGCAGGGAGATGATGCGGTGCTTGCCCGAGTCGAGCGCCTCCAGCAGCGACGCCTCGTCCCAGTCGCCGCCCTCCAGGACGCGCAGGGCCAGATCGATGGGCTTTTCCAGGCGGATGCAGCCGGAGCTGAAGGTGCGCACGGTGCGCTGGAAGAGGTTGCGCGACGGCGTGTCGTGCAGGTAGATGTCGAACCGGTTCGGCAGCATGAACTTGATCCGGCCGAGCGCGTTGAGGGGGCCCGGCAGCTGCTGCAGCCGGTAGGGGAACGCCCTCCCGGAGCCGGGCTTCCATTCCATCTCCGCGGGCGGGATCACCTCCGCATTGGCGGACCAGTCGCTGAGGATCCGGATGCCCTGGCGATCGAAGTACTCCGGGTCGCGCTCCAGCTTGGGCAGGAGGTCCAGGCGGGCGATGCGCTTGGGCACGTTCCAGTAGGGGTTCAGCTCCAGGTAGGTCATCCGCTCGGTGAAGGCCGGCGTGCTCCGGTAGGTGCGGCCGATGATGACCTTCATGTCCAGCGGCGGCTGATCCCGCTCCAGGTATTCGAGCTCGAAGGCGGCGACGTTCACCTGGATGTGGCGGGGTCCGAAGTCGCGGGGCAGCCAGCGCCAGCGCTCCAGGTTGATCACCAGCTGGCGGACCCGCTCCCGGGCGCTGGCCGCCAGCGCCGCCTGGGTGTGCCGGCCCACCACGCCGTCCACCTCCAGCCCGTGGCGCGTCTGGAATGCCCGCACCGCCGCGTCGAGCTCGCCGTCGAAGAGCTCCGGGTCGGCCGGAATGCGGGGCGGCGCGTCGCCGGTGATCTGCAGCCGGTGGCGGAGGACCGGGACGCGGGCGTCGCGCATGCCCGACTCCAGCTTCCCGCCGGCGGGCAGCCCGGGCCAGCCGCCGGAGTCGGCCAGGGCCCGGTAGCGGATCAGCGCCTCGCGCAGGCGCCGGTAGCCGGGGTGGGCGGGGCGCTGGCTGTCCAGGGCCCCGCCGACGGGGCGGCCGGCGGCCACCTGCCGGAGCAGGCCGCCCGGGTCGCCGGCCCGGACCGGGATGTGCCACTCCGGGTCCACGTCCGCGGGGCGGCGGCGGCCCTCGGCGAGATGCCGCGCCAGGCTCAGGAAGGCGTCGCTGAGCAGCAGCTCCAGCCGGGCGGCGTCGGCGCCGTTCAGCGGCGTGGAGAGCAGGAGCGGCTCGATCTCCGGCAGGTGGTACTCGGCGGGGTTCAGCCCCTCGTCGCCGCTGGCGCGCACCGCCTCCAGCAGCGAATGGGCCGCGGCGGTGGGGCCGTCCCCGTCGATCCAGAACGGCCGCCAGTCGCGCTCCGCGTAGAAGCGCTCCACCTCGCGCGGCGTGTCCAGGCTGAGCAGGCCCACCAGGCCGGGCTCGATCAGGGCGGCCGCGGGGCCGGCGCCCCCCCCGGTCTCCGGCCGGGCCGGTTCCGGCGGATGGGTGGCGGCCGGGGCGGCGGCGGAAGCGCCGAGCAGTAGCCACAGCGCCAGGAGCAGGTGGCGCCCGGCGCCCGTTGGCCGGCGATCGACGGCGGCAGGGTTCATGTCCATGTCCCTATTGACCTGCGCCGGGCGGCGGAGCTTTCGCGGCGTGCCGGCGCGTTCGGGGCGGCGTGGTTGGGCCCTGGCGTACTGCTTCGATCCCGGCGTGTCCGGGACGGTTCCGGCAGGCGCCTCCAGGGGCTTGGCGGTGCACTAGTCCTTCACTTCGAACACCGCCCGGGCGAGATGGTCGATCTCCTCGGCGGCCTTGGAACGGGGGGCCCACTCCGCCGCGCCCAGTCCCTCGGTGAGGCTGCGGCGCATGACCACGCGGTAGCCCAGGCTGGTGGGGGCGAGGCTGATGCCCTTGACGTGGTTCATCGCCTCCTCGGTCTCCTGGGTCTCGCGGATCTGCTGGTTGGTGTCGGCCTTGTTGATGACCACCATCGCCGGCAGCTCGGGCTTGGCCTGGCGGGCCTCCTCGATGAGCTCCATGGTGTCGCTCAGCGCCCAGACGTCGGCCTGGCCCGGCAGCAGGGGGATGAGCACCTTGTCGGCCACCTTGAGGGCGGCGCGCAGGCCCACCTTGTCGCCTGCGGCGATGTCCACGATGATGTCGTCGAAGAGATCGCTGATGCGCTCGATTTCGTCGGCGAGGGCCGTTTCGGCGGCGATGAGGCTGTAGATCACCGGCTGGTGGCGCTCCTCCTTGCGTACGGCGAGGAGGGTGGAGATGGTGTGCAGCGGGTCGGAATCGATGATGAGGGCGCGGCGCATCTGGTAGGCCGACCAGACGCCCAGATTGAATGAAATCGTGCTTTTCCCCGTGCCGCCCTTCAGGTTGCCCACCAGCAGGATCATGACGTCGCCCCCTCCGGCCAAGTCTTGTTTTTAGAGGATTTCATCTTATACCGGCGGGGGAGCCGCTGGATAGCCGGGGCGCAGGGGGAAGCGCAGCAGCTCCTCGCCGCGCGCCTCGCCGTGCGGGCCGAAGCGTTTCTCCCGCAGCCACACCTCCCCCGAGCCGGTGACCACCAGGGCGGTGGAGGCGCGGGTGCCGTACTCGCCGCCGCGGATGAAGCGGGGCGAGAGCTGGCGCTCCCGCTCCGGTCCCACCCCGGTGTCGGGCAGGTGGGCATCGGGGGCGACGGTCTCGTCGGCGAGCAGGGCCAGCAGCGACTCCAGCAGCGGCTCCGCTCCGCCGGCCCGCTCCAGCGCCACCGCCAGCGCCGCACAGCCGCCGGTGACCTTGGGCCAGGGTGAATTGAGCAGGTGGTTGCTGAGGCCGTGGATGCCCGGGCCGAGGGGGGCGGGGGCTCCGCCCCGGTTGGAGAAGTAGTGCAGGTTGCGCGGGTCCCCGACCAGCAGGTTGAAGCCGCGGTAGCCGGCGGCGGCCTCCGGCAGCCGGGCCATGAATCCGGCGGGGTGCTCGCTGCCGGCCAGGTAGCGGCTGACCAGCCCGCCCCGCGAGGCGGGTTGCGGCGGCGGGGCGGCGCGGGGTTCGCGGACGTTGGTCACGGCGGCGAAGCGTCCGTCGCGGGTGATGCCGAGCCAGGTCCCGCCCGCCTCCAGGTCGCGCCCGGCCGCCACCTGGGGCGCGTCGGGCCAGAACGCCGCCGGCGCGGCGGGGCGGGCATGGAACTCGTCGCGGTTGGCGGCCACCACCAGGGGGTATTCCGGGTGGTGGCGGAAGGCGAGCAGGATCAGGCACATGGATGTTCGGCAAGTGGCGGGACGTCTCTCCAGTGTAGACGTCCAGGATAGGGGAAAGTGCCCCCCGGGCTGGCCCGGCCGCGCCCGCGGACGGTACGATGCGCGGCAGTGACGACTGCCGGGGGAAGGCGCATGGCCATGGATCACGAGGACGAGCTGCTGCTGGCGGAGCTGCTGTGCGGGCGGCGCTGGGGGGCGCTGGCCACCGCCTCGGCGGACGGGCCGCTCGCCTCCATGGTGGCGTTCGTCGCCGAGCCGGGCTGCTCCGGCATCCTGCTGCACCTGAGCCGGCTGGCGGCCCATACCCGCAACCTGCTCGCCGAACCCCGGGCCTCGCTGGTGATCGGCGCGCCCGACGGCGGGGCGGGCGATCCCCAGACCCTGGCGCGGGTCACCCTGAGCGGCGCGGTGGAGGTGGTGGAGCCGGACGCGGCGGATTACGCCACGGCCCGGGCGCGCTACCTGGAGCGCCTGCCCGGCGCCGGGCCCCGCTTCGGCTTCGGCGACTTCGGCCTGTTCCGCCTGCGTCCCCGCGAGGCCCGCTACGTGGGCGGCTTCGGCCGCGCCTGGACCCTCGGCCCGGCCGGCTTGGCGCGGCTCTGCCCGGCGGATTCGTGAGTGGGTGAAGGGATAAGGATTGTAGGTGCAGATTCAGCTGCAGAAGGGTGCCGGGGGTCAACGCCTCGCC
>JAQVKR010000280.1 GCA_028694565.1 Gammaproteobacteria bacterium
CATCCCGCGGCCGCGCCCGTTCCGCTCCGGGCGCCGCCGCGGCGCCACCACTCCAGGGGGAGGCCACGTGTTCGCGCGTTTCCGTAACTGGCGCAGGCGTCGGCTTCTGGCACGGCTGCGGCCGGAGGTGCCGGAGGCGCAGTGGCGCGATGTATGGGGGCGCCTGCCGCTGCTGCAGGGCCTGCCGCGGGAGGCGGAGGAGCGCCTGCGGGACCTGGCGCTGCTGTTCCTGCACGAGAAGAGCCTGGAAGGGGCCGCGGGAGCGGCCATCGATCGCGGGCGGGCGCTCGTCATCGCCCTGCAGGCCTGCCTCCCCATCCTCAATCTCGGTCTCGAGTGGTATGACGGCTGGGTCTCGGTGATCGTCTACCCGGATGAGTTCGTGCCCGAGCGCGAATGGGTGGACGCCGACGGCGTGGTGTGGGTCTCGCGCCAGCCGCTGACCGGCGAGGCCTGGCAGCGTGGCCCGGTGGTGCTCTCCTGGTCCGACGTGGAGGCGGGCGCGGTGCTGGACGGCTACAACGTGGTCCTGCACGAGTTCGCCCACAAGCTGGACATGGTCAACGGCAGCGCCAACGGCCACCCCCCGCTGCATCGGGGCATGAGCGGGGCGGCGTGGAAGCGTGAGTTCACCGCGGCCTACGGGGATTTCACCGGGCGCATGGAGCGGGGGCTGGCGAGCGGCATCGATCCCTACGCCGCCGAGTCCCCCGGCGAGTTCTTCGCCGTGCTGAGCGAACTGTTCTTCGAGCGCCCGCGGGTGCTGCGCGGGGAGTATCCCGGAGTCTACCGGCTGCTGGCCGAGTTCTACCGCCAGGACCCGATCGCCCGGCTTCCGGGCTGAGCCGTCCGCGGGGCGCTCCCGGGTCCTCGACGGGGCCCGCGGCGCGGTGCCGTTCCGGTGTCCCGCAACCGCGAACCCCGCCGTTGGGGCGGGGTTCGCGGGCTGGCAGCCATGCTACATCTTATTGTGGGACAACGTTCGCCGCGGCGAGCCCCTTCGGACCCTGCTGGGTTTCGAAGGTGACGGACTGGCCTTCCGCCAGTGACTTGAAGCCATTGCCCTTGATGGCACTGTAATGCACGAAGACATCGGCGCTGCCGTCATCCGGAGCGATGAACCCGAAGCCCTTGGAGTCGTTGAACCACTTTACCTTGCCTGTTGCCACGATACTTACCTCTGCTGCATACCGGGTTGAAGCGGAATTGCCGTCCGCGGTGCCGGGTCCGCGATTCCCGTCCGTCCCGGAGGCGCCGACTGGAATCCCTTTCTTTCGACCGCGGTCAGTGAGCCACTGATTCATCAGCGGCTCCGTGCAGTATAGACACAGCCATTCGAGGCTTCCACAGGGACGGTGCCCGCAGCCGGCGGGCAGCCGCGAACCGCCGTCCTGTGTCATCATCACGGCTGACGAGGGCCGGCCGGCAGGCGCCGGGCCCTGTGCGGGAGGCGGGGAGATGCGGGGACGTGTGCTTATCGTGGCGGGTTCCGATTCGGGCGGGGGCGCGGGAATCCAGGCCGACATCAAGACGGTCACGGCGCTGGGCGGATTCGCGGCCACGGCGGTGACCGCGCTCACCGCCCAGGACACGACCGGCGTTCACGGCGTGTTCGGGGTTCCGCCCGACTTCATCGCCCGCCAGATGGAAGTGGTGCTGGCCGACATCGGGGCCGACGCCATCAAGACCGGGATGCTTCACACGGCGGCGGTGATCGGGGCCGTGGCCGGGGTGCTGGAGAGCTCCGCCCCGGACACGCCGCTGGTGGTGGACCCGGTGATGTTCGCCAAGGGCGGGGGGCGGCTGCTGGACCCCGCCGCGGAGCGCACGCTGCGGGAGCGGCTGCTGCCCCGGGCCACGGTGATCACGCCCAACGTTCCCGAGGCGGAGGTGCTGCTGGGGCGGGCGATCGACGCCCCGGAGGCGCTGGAGCCGGCGGCGCGGGCGCTGCTGGCGCTCGGTCCCCGCGGGGTGCTGCTGAAGGGGGGGCGGCTGGCTGGCGCCGTGGTCACCGACGTGCTCGCCACCGCCGCGGGCGTCAGCCGCTACGACAGTCCACGGCTCGCGACCCGCAACGTGCACGGCACCGGCTGTACCCTGGCCTCGGCCGTGGCCGCGGGTCTGGCCCGGGGGCTGGCGCTGGAGTCGGCGGTGGCGCGCGCGCGGGCCTTCGTCCAGGCCGCCATCCGCACCGCGCCGGGCCTCGGCACCGGCCACGGCCCTCTCAACCACGCCCTGCGCGAGGGTTCGGATGGCTCATTTCAATAGACAGGATTGACAGGATTTTCAGGATTAAGGGAGAAGGGCTTGTCGTCCACGGGCTGCGCTGATTGGCTGCGCCAGCGGGAAGACCGTGCTGATTGCCAATGCGGCCACGGTCGTGAGCAGGCGTCTGGTGCCGGAAGGCGTTACCGGGAATCGGCTTGTCCGACAGCGCCGTCAACTCAGGCGCATCAGACTTGAACAGATAATCGGCGCAATCTGTGGATAACAAACCCTGACGGCTCAGCCGCGCTGGGCGCGGGGCTCCAGGTCGAGCTGGGTCTGCGCCGGGCCCTCCAGCCAGTCCACCAGGGGCCGCCACTGGGCGCGGTCGATGCGCACGGTGCGGGAGTCCATCTCGTGGACGCTGATGCCGGCATCGGCGGCGCGGAGGTAGTTCGGGGTCTCGCGCAGGCAGGCCACGAGGGCGATGTCCAGCTTCTCCGACAGCCGCTCCAGGGGGGCCAGGATGCCGGGCGTGTTGCTGCGCACGCGGTTGGCCACCAGGCCGATGGGCAGGTGGGGCGCGCAGGTGCGCATCACGGTGGAGAGCTCCTCGATGAAGTTGGCGGTGGCGTGGGCGTCGATGGCCGAGGGCAGCACCGGCACCAGCACGGCGCTGGCGGAGCGCAGCAGCTCGGTGAGCTCCATCCGCTTCATGGAGGCGGGCGTGTCGAGGATCACGCGCTGCGTATCCTGGGGCAGCCGCATCAGGAACGATCGCGTCACCGGGGCAGTGTTCTTCTGGCCCACGGCCACGCCGTGGATGCGCGGCAGGGAGGCGGCCCGCAGGCTAAGCCAGTGGCTGGCCGAGCATTGGGGGTCGTAGTCGAACAGCGCCGTGCCGATGCCGTTGGAAGCGAAATAACCGGCCAGATTCGAGGCGAGGGTGGTCTTGCCGCAGCCTCCCTTGCTGTTGAGGACGACATAGCGTCGGAGTTCGGGCATTCGGTAGCGATCCGGATAGCATTCTCTGGTTGCGTCAACCCCCGCCGCCCCGCTGTCCACGGGGCCGCGGGCATACTGTAACGCCCTTCGGGCGGGGCGTTGCGAGACCGCAATTGGCGGTTCTTTAAGGAGTTAAACGTTGAACCGGCTGCGGGGCATTGTCAACAGTCAAGTGTGGGAAGTGTGCCGCACGGGCCTGATGGCGGCGTTGCTGCTGCTGGCGGCCGGGTGTGCCGCGCGGCCGGTGACGGAACCCGGGCCGGGGTCGCCGTCGCCGCGCCTCGATGCCGGCGCGGCGCTGATGGACGACGGCTTCCGGCTGCCCCTGCGCCGCTGGGTTCCGGCGGGCCGTCCGCTGGCCGTGGTCCTCGCCCTGCACGGCTTCAACGATTACGGCAACGCCTTCGCCGGCGTGGGCGCCTACCTCGCTGGCCGGGGGGTTCTCACCGTCGCCGTGGACCAGCGCGGCTTCGGGGCCGCCCCGGACCGTGGGCGATGGGCGGGCGGCGGGAGGATGGTGGCGGATGCGGCCGGGCTGCTGGAGCTGCTGCGGGCGGGCTATCCCGATACTCCCCTGTACCTGCTCGGGGAGAGCATGGGCGCGGCCGTGGCCCTGGTGCTGCTCGGCGGGCCGGAGCCGCCGCCGGTGGCGGGGGCGATCCTGGTGGCGCCGGCGGTGTGGGGCCGGGGCGCCGCCACGCCGCTGCTGCGCCTGGCGCTGGAGCTGTCCGCCCGGATCTGCCCCGGCTGCGAGGCGACGGGGGACGGGCTCGGCATCCGTGCCAGCGACAACCTGGAAATGCTGCGCGCCCTGGGCCGGGACCCGCTGGTGGCGAAAGCCGCCCGGCTCGACACCCTGCGCGGCCTGGTGGCGCTCATGGACGGGGCGCTGGGGGCGGCGGACGGGGTCCGGGCGCCCCTCCTGGTGCAGTACGGCGCCCACGACCAGGTGATCCCGCGCCCGGCCATCTGCCGCCTGCTCTCGCGCCTGCCCGCGGAGTCACGGCGGGTGGCGTTCTATGCCCGCGGCTACCACATGCTGACCCGGGACCTCGAGGGGGAGCGGGTGCGGCGGGACCTGGCGGCCTGGATCCGCGACGGCGGCGCGCCGCTGCCTTCGGGGGATGAGCGCCCGCCGGCGGCCTGGTGCCCCGCTCCGCCGGCCGACTGACGGTCCCCGGCGGCGCTCAGTCGAGATTGGGCAGGTGGGAGAGGAGGTACCACTCCCTGGCCTCGGCATCCAGCTCCCAGTCGTGCCCGTAGACG
>JAQVKR010000004.1 GCA_028694565.1 Gammaproteobacteria bacterium
GCCGCGTCGTCGCCGAAGGCCGCGAGCCGCGCCGGCTCGATGGGCCGGCCCACGCTGACGGTGAGGGTCTTGCGGCACTTGTTGACCAGCTCGCGGGGCAGCAGGGCGGTGCGGAGGTTGGGATGCGCCAGCCCGAGGGCCTGGAACAGCCAGCTGTTGGCGCCGTGGAAGTAGACCGGGAGGACCGGGGCGCCGGCGCGCCGTGCCAGCTTGGCGGCGTGATCGCTCCAGGGGGGATCGGTGACGACCCGCCGGCGAAGGTCGACATGGGAGACCTCCCCGGCCGGGAAGATCACCAGGCAGCCGCCGGCCTGGAGGGTCTTCAGCCCCTCGCGCAGGGGGTGCAGGTTGCGCCGCCGCGCGCCGGGGCCGCCGAAGGGGTCGACCCCGATGAACAGCTCGCGCAGCTCGGGTATGCGCCGCAGCAGCCCGTTGGCCATGATGCGCACGTCATCGCGCACGCTGCGCAGCATCAACGCCATGAGCATGCCTTCGATGCCGCCGAAGGGATGGTTGGCCACCACCACGAGCGGGCCGGTGCGGGGAATCGCCTCCAGCCCCCCGCCGGTGACCCGGTAGCCCACCCGGAAGCGCTCCAGGACCCGGGCCAGGAAATCGGTGTCGCCCCGGCTGGCGGGCATCTCCGCGTACCAGCGATCCAGCCGGTGGAGGGCCAGCAGCCGTTCCAGGGGCGGCTGGACCAGGCGGGTGAGGGGCCGGGGGAGGCGCCGGTCGATGAGCCCGTCCAGCGAAAAGGGACGCGGTGTGCGGGCGCCGGGCGGGGCCGCCGGTGTGCCTGACTGCCGTTGCATGCCATCCACCTCGTGTGCGGTCGCGGACAGGATGGAAACGGACTCTATGGGCGGCCTGTTACAGCGCGGTGAAGCGGATGTTGCCGGACTGCGACAGTGACGGGATTCGGCGCGGCCGGCGGGGATTTCCTCAAAGCTTCATGGAACGTTCACCCCGGTTTCACGCGCGCCTGGCACATTGCCCCGGGAACCAGCCGCTACGAGGCCTCCGGCATGAACCGAGAGAGATACCGCGCCATCTTCATCTCCGACCTCCACCTCGGGGCACGTGACGCCCAGTCCCGCTTCCTGCTCGATTTTCTCAGCCAGACCGATTCCGACTTCCTCTACCTGGTGGGCGACATCATCGACCTGTGGAAGCTGAGGCGCGGCTGGTACTGGCCGCAGATCAACAACGACATCGTGCGCCTGGTGCTCGACAAGGCCCGGGCGGGCACGAAGGTGGTCTATGTTCCCGGAAACCACGACGAGCTGCTCCGCGACTACGTGGGCATGGAGTTCAACGGCGTGCGGCTGGCGGCCGACTGGGTGCACGAGACGGTCGACGGCCGGCGGCTGCTGGTGCTGCACGGGGACGAGTTCGACGGCGTGGTCAAGCACAACCGCTGGTTGGCCCACATCGGCAGCTGGGCCTACGACCTGCTGCTGGTGGCGAACCGCTGGTACAACCACCTGCGCCGCCGGTTCGGTTTCGACTACTGGTCGCTGTCGGCCTTCCTCAAGCACGCGGTCAAGGAGGCGGTCAACTACATCGGCAGCTTCGAGGACGCCGTGGCCCGCGAGGCGGCCCGCCGGAATGTGGACGGACTGGTCTGCGGCCACATCCACAAGGCGGCCATCGACGACAGTCACGGCGTCCTCTATCTCAACAGCGGCGACTGGGTGGAGAGCTGCACGGCCCTGGTGGAGGACGCCGAGGGCGGCTTCCGCATCCTGCAGTGGGCCAATGCCGGGGCCCTGGAGCGGCTGGCCACCGAAAGGGGGCGGCCCGCGACGCCCGGAACCCCGGATGAAGAGGGCGTGCTGGCCGCCGAGTGAGGCGCGAAGCCGCACGCTAGGGCCCCGGCCGCCGGCCGGACGGACGGGTCAGGAGGTGGCGGTAGAAGGCGGCGCCATGGCCGGGTTGCCCGAAGTGCCGCCATGCCTTCACCGCGAACACTTCCGGGCTCAGGGCGTGAAGCAGGGCGGTGATCTCGGTCTCGCGGGCGAACGCGGGCTGATCGTAGCGGGAGAGAACGCGCTCGAGCAGCGGCTCCGGCAGCGTCCCCAGCTGGACGGTGAAGGCGATGTACTCCTGTCCCGCCACGTCGCGCAGGGCGTCCTCCCCGTTGAACCGCGCCACCAGGTGCGCCACCTCGTGCACGACGATGCTGCGGTAGAGCGCCGGGTTCAGCTCCAGGCCGAACAGGCGCCCGCCGCCCCGGCGGCGGCAGGCGGCGGGACTCAGCACCTCGATGCGGATGCCGCGCCGGTCGTAGGAGCCGTACGTGCGGGGAATGCCCGGTTCCTCGACCACCTCGACCAGGAACGCCAGGTCGGTCTCGAATCCGTGCGCCGCCATGAACGCCAGGGCATCCCCCACCGCGGCGCAGACCGCCTCGGCGGCGGCCGGCTCGGCGTGGATTACGCTCACCCTCGCGCCGGCGCAGTGACTGACCGCCGCTTCGGCGACCCGGGGAGTCAGGCCGGGCGAGATGAAGAGCTGCGCCAGCACCAGCAGCAGCAGCCGGAAACGGGTCATGGGAGTGCGCTCCGTCCCGCGCTCCCCCGCGTGGGGGCGTTCTGTCATTCCCTATAGCCCAGCGGCAACGTCCTGTACATGCGCCCACGGGAGGTCCCGCATCCCCATGGTGCGGCGCCGCCCCCTCCTGGTGCGCGCACGGCATCCCGGGGCGTGGGTCGGGGAATTGAAAATTCAGGAAAAACAGGAGGATGAACGCAAATCATGGGGATGGTGCGCCGCTTGCAAGGCCGCCATTGTCCCGCGACGGAATTTTTCACCGGGGAAGAGGCGGATGGAACGCTACCTCAAGCGGATGTTCTGGGCTCTGACCATCGGCGCCGGCCTGCTGCTGCTGAACGGCATCGTGATCCTCTCCGGCGTCATTCCAGCCGGCGGCTGACTTCCGGCCCGGGGGATCCGCTCCCCGCCACTCTGTTATGATCCGGCCAGTCCTCCTGCTCCCGGCCGGCCATGAAACGAACCCTCGCCGCCCTGCTCGTCGTCCTTTCCCTGAGCCCCGCCGCGCGGGCCCAGGATTTCGACATGGGCGGCAGCTTCGCCTGGATGCTCGAGGCCATGATGGAAGCCATGGTGACCTTCATGGACCGCATGCGCGATCCCGTGGGCGGTTATGGCGGCAGCCCCTGGAGCGGCGCTCCCGGCTTCTCCAACCCCTGGAGCAATCCCTGGGCCCCGGCCTCTCCGTGGGCGCCGGGAGCCGGCGCCTTCCCCGGCTACGGCGGCTGGCCTGGGAGCGGCGGGCCCTGGTCCGGGGCGGACAATCCGTGGGCCGGCCCCGGCGGCGCGGCCTATTACATGCCCAAGCTCAACGGCGCCTGGTACGGCGTCGACGGCAGTCTGCTCCACATCCAGGCGGACCGGTTCCAGCTCGGCGCCGGTGGCGGCGGCGTGGTGCGCGGCGGCCTCGGCTACCTGCCCAACGGCTTCCTCGCCCTGCGGCCCGCCGGAGGGCGCGCCGTGCGCTACGAATACGCCGTCATCGACGACTTCCTCATCCTGCGCGACGCCGGCGGCCAGCCGCTGCTGTTCCACCGCATCCCGGAGTCCTATCTCCGCGGCTGGTGATGGCCGGAGTTTTCCGCAGATTGCGCGGATGACGCAGATGGTTTGACTCCCGCTTGGGAAGCCCGTCGACAATCCCCCGCCGTGCCCTGTGCAGGGCAGTCGTTCATCCACCGCAGATTTAGGTTTATTTTCGTTGATTTGAAAATGCGGGCATGGACTGATTCCGTGGGCGATCAGGTGTCGTCCATGTGCGGTGCGCATCGCCAGCCTGACCGGGAGCCCCTTGGTGAAATCAACGGTGAAATCAACGCCAATAAACGCAAATCCGCGGTTCATATCCTGAACGTTTCAGGTGCCCGAGACGCGGGATTGTCGGCGGCCCCCCGGTTTCCATAACCCATCGGCGTCATCCGCGTAATCTGCGGATAAAACCGCCTGTCCGCGTTTCGGGCGGTCGGTCCGGGCTACTCCAGGCCGTCGAGCATGCGGCCGCGCCAGGCCTTGACGCGGGGATCGTCGTTGCCGAGCAGGCGGAAGATGGCGGACAGGCCGCGGACGGCGGCGCCGTCGCGGTAGGCGCGGTCGCGGCGCAGGATCTCCAGCAGCTGATCCACCGCGGCGTCGTAGTCGTCGGCGGCCAGGCGGACGGCGGCGAGACGGTAACGGTGCTCGCAGTCCCCGGGATCGGCCGCCACCCGCTCCAGCAGCGTCTCCAGCGGCGGCGCGTCCTGGGCGGCGAGGAGGAAGCCGAGGTGGGCCAGCAGCTGGCTCGCTTCGCCGCCCCAGGCCGTGCGGGGCAGGGCGTTCAGGCGCGCCTCGGCCTCGGCGTACTGTCCCTCGCGGATGCGCAGCTTGGCATGGGTGAGGGGAATGCGGGGGTTGTCCGGGTCGGCGGCCGCGGCACGGTCCATGAGGTCGAACGCGGCGGCGCTGTCGCCGGCCTGGTAGAGCTTCAGCGCCTCCACCAGCGACTGATCGGAGTCCCTTGGCACGTAGCGGTCGATGAGGCGGCGGAAGGCCTTGGCATGGTCGAAGCCGTGCACCGTCTCCACCACCTCGCCGCGGTGGTAGATCTTCACCGTCGGCACGCTCCCCACGCCCACATCCCGCGCCACCCGCTGCTCCCGGTCCACATTGACGTTCACCAGCAGGAAGCGGCCCTGGTAGGCGCGCGCCAGCTCCTCCAGCACCGGCCACAGGCGCAGGCAGGGGCCGGCGCCGGGAGACCAGAAGTTCACCACCACCGGGCCCTTGTGGGAGTTGCGGATGACCGCGTCGCCGAAGTTGGCGGCGGTGCCGTCGAGGATGTAGGCGGGCGAGCTGCTCATGGGGGTGAACCTTAGCGCAAACCCGTGCCGGTTACAGCAGGCGGGCGGTGGTGTTTTTCGTTCCCGCGGGGCCGCGGGCCGGTTCGATCCCCCGGGGCCCGGGGCGCCGGCGGCGTTGCGGCGAGCCGGCCCCGCATCCCGGATGCCCTCCCGCCCGGGCCGCCGCGCCAGCCGCGGATTCTCCGACAGGGCGTCGCGGGTCCGCCTGCGCCCTATCCGTGGCCGCCGGCCGGTTCCATGCCGGGCCCGGCCCCCGGCATCAATGGCGCACCGCCCGGCGGCTACTTCCCGGCCTTGGCGAACGCCTCGGCGAAGGCCCCGGCCATGGCGCCTGCCGGCGCCTGCGGCGCCTCCCGCCGGCCGCCGCCGCGCTCCTGCCCCTTCCCGGCGCGGCCCCGGGCGGGGCTGTCGCCCCGCTCCGGACGGGTCCGCTCGGGCGCGTCGTCCAGGCGCATGGTCAGGGCGATGCGCTTGCGCTTCAGATCCACCTCCATCACCTTGACCTTCACCAGGTCGCCGGCCTTCACCACCTCGCGGGGATCCTTGACGAAGCGGTTGGCCAGGTTGGAGATGTGCACCAGGCCGTCCTGGTGGACGCCCACGTCCACGAAGGCGCCGAAGTTGGTGACGTTGGTCACCACGCCCTCCAGCGCCATGCCGGGCTCCAGGTCCTTCATCGCCTCCACCCCCTCGCGGAAGGCGGCGGTGCGGAACTCGGGGCGCGGGTCGCGGCCCGGCTTCTCCAGCTCCCCCAGGATGTCGGTGACGGTGGGCAGGCCGAAGCGCTCGTCGGTGAAGCGGCGCGGATCGAGCTGCCGCAGGAATGCCGAGTCGCCGATGATGGCGCGGATTTCGCGCCCGGTCCGTTCCTGGATGCGGCGCACCACCGGATAGGCCTCGGGGTGGACGGCGGAGGCGTCGAGGGGGTCCTCGCCACCCATGATGCGCAGGAAGCCCGCGGCCTGCTCGAAGGTCTTCTCGCCCAGGCGCGGGACCTGCTTCAGGGCGGTGCGGCCGGGGAAGGGGCCGTGCTCGTTGCGGAAGGCGACGATATTCTCCGCCAGTCCGGCGGACAGGCCGGAGACCCGGGCGAGCAGGGCGGGGGAGGCGGTGTTCACGTCCACGCCGACGGCGTTCACGCAGTCCTCCACCACCGCGTCCAGGGCCCGGGCCAGCTTCACCTGGCTGACGTCGTGCTGGTACTGGCCCACGCCGATGGACTTGGGATCGATCTTCACCAGCTCCGCCAGGGGATCCTGCAGGCGGCGGCCGATGGAGACGGCGCCGCGCAGGGAGACGTCGAGCCCGGGCAGCTCGCGGGAGGCCAGCTCCGAGGCGGAGTAGACCGAGGCGCCGGCCTCGCTCACCACCAGCTTCTGCAGCCGCAGCTCCGGGTGGCGCTTCATCAGGTCGAGCGCCAGGCGGTCGGTTTCCCGCGAGGCGGTGCCGTTGCCGATGGAGACCAGCTCCACCCCGTGCGCCGCGCAGTGGCGGGCCAGGGTGTTGATCGTGGCGTCCCACTGGTTCCTGGGCGCGTGGGGGTAGACCGTGTCGGTCGCCACCACCTTGCCGGTGCCGTCCACCACCGCCACCTTCACCCCCGTGCGCAGGCCCGGGTCCAGGGCGAGGGTGGGGCGCGGGCCGGCCGGCGCGGCCAGCAGCAGGTCGTGGAGATTGCGGGCGAAGACCTTGATGGCCTCCTCCTCGGCATGCTCGCGCAGCTGCCCCATCAGCTCCAGCTCCAGGCTGAGCGAGATCTTCACCTTCCAGGCCCAGCGCACGGTATCCCGCAGCCAGCCGTCGGCGGGGCGGCCGCGATCGCTCACGCCCGCGTGGAAGGCGATCAGCGCCTCGCAGGGGTGGGTGCCGTCGGGGTTCTCCGCCACCGCCAGCTCCAGCGTCAGCACGCCCTCGTTGCGGCCGCGGAACAGCGCCAGCGCACGGTGGGAGGGCAGGTTGCGGATGGGTTCGGCGGCGTCGAAATAGTCGGCGAACTTGGCGCCCTCCTCGCGCTTGCCCTCGGCCACGCGGGAGCGCACCTCGCCCCGCTCCCACAGGTGCTCGCGCAGGGTGCCCAGCAGGTCGGCGTTCTCGGCGAAGCGCTCCATCAGGATCTGGCGGGCCCCGTCCAGGGCGGCCCTGGTGTCCGCGACCCCCTTCTCCGCGTCGACGTAGCCGGCCGCGGCGCCCTCCGGGTCCAGCGCGGGATCCTCCAGCAGCGCCAGCGCCAGCGGCTCCAGGCCGGCCTCGCGGGCTATCTGGGCCTTGGTGCGGCGCTTGGGCCGGTAGGGGAGGTAGAGGTCCTCCAGGCGGGTCTTGGTGTCGGCGTCCAGGAGCGAGCGCTGCAGCTCGTCGGTGAGCTGGCCCTGTTCCTCCACGCTCTTCAGGATGACCGCGCGGCGGTCCTCCAGCTCGCGCAGGTAGGCCAGGCGTTCCTCCAGCAGGCGCAGCTGGCTGTCGTCGAGCCCGCCGGTGGCCTCCTTGCGGTAGCGGGCGATGAAGGGCACGGTGGCGCCCCCGTCCAGAAGATCGACGGCGGCGGTGACCTGGTTTTCCCGGGCCGAGAGCTCCTCGGCCAGTCTGCGGATGATGCTGGGCAGGGATGACATCTCTGGTTCTCGATTCCTGTTCTGCGACCGGGGGCGTTCCGGAAAGGGGTTAACCATAACCGTCTCCGGAGGGGCTGGGAAGCTTGCGCGGCGGTGGAAAATGTGCCCCTGTCCTCCCTTGCCTTGCCCCCGCAAAAACGGTACGTTTGCCGGCCGTCACACATCGAGAACCGGCGCCCTGTGTCCGGCGAGGAAATCCCATGGAAATCGCATGTCTCGACCTGGAAGGGGTCCTGGTACCCGAGATCTGGATCAACTTCGCCGAGCGCACCGGCATCGACGCGCTGCGCGCCACCACCCGGGACATCCCCGACTACGATGTGCTCATGCGCCAGCGGCTGCGCCTGCTCGATGAGCACGGCCTGAAGCTGGCCGACATCCAGGCGGTGATCGACGAGATGGGCCCATTGCCCGGTGCGCGCGGGTTCCTGGACTGGCTGCGCGAGCATTTCCAGGTGGTGATACTGTCGGACACCTTCTACGAGTTCGCCGCGCCGCTGATGCGCCAGCTCGGTTGGCCGACGCTGCTCTGCCATCGCCTGGAGGTGGACGGGGCGGGCCGGGTGAGCGACTACGTCCTGCGCCAGCCGGACCAGAAACGGCAGGCGGTGGAGGCGTTCCAGGGGCTGAACTACCGCGTCATCGCGGCCGGCGACTCCTACAACGACACCGCCATGCTGGGCGCCGCCGAGGCCGGGATCCTGTTCTGCCCGCCGCGCAACGTCATCGAGGAGTTTCCCCAGTTCCCCGTGACCACCGACTACGACGGGCTGCGCGCCGCCTTCTGCGCGGCGAGCAACCGCGAACTGGCCTGATGCGGATGGAAAGGTGCTGACGCCAGGGCGCCAAGGCGCGTGGAAGAGAAGTAATTCGCCGGCCCGCAACCCGGCATGAGGGGCTCCTAGGGCCCCGCCACGGCCTCCTTGACTCCGTCTTCCGCCGCGGCGGCCGATCCCGGCATGCGCCGTCCCTGGCCATCCTCCTTGCTTCCGCCGGCGCGGCTGTCGTTGCCCTCCCTGTTCGCGGCCAGGTTGCGGGTGGCCTCCACGTAGGCGTCGTAGCGGTTGCGGATGTCGCGCACGTAGCGCACCGTCTGGTTGCAGCGGCAGTAGCCGTGCTCGGCCTCGCGGGCATAGCGGTCGAGGGTGAGCAGGCTCATGGCCTTTTCCACGTTGTCGTTCCAGCGATTCGGATCCAGGTCCAGCTTCCGGGCCAGGCGACGGGCATCGGCCACGTGGCCGTAGCCGGCGTTGTAGGCCGCCAGGGCCAGCCAGGTCCGCTCGGCGAGGGGGATCCTCGGATCGAAGCGCTGGCGCAGCAGGGCCAGGTAGCGGACCCCGGCGCGGATGGAGCCGACCGGATCGGTGGGCTCGTCGTGTCCGAGCTCGTCCGCGGTGCGGGGCATCAGCTGCATCAGGCCCTGCGCCCCCATCCAGGACTCGGCCTCCGGGTCGAACCGGCTCTCCTGGTACATCTGCGCCACGATGAGGCGCCAGTCGAAGCCGTAGTCCTCGGCGTGCTGCCGGATGACATCGTCCCAGGGTGACAGCACCCCGCTGCGGGCCGTGCGGAACTCCACGTGGCGGCGCACCTTGTGGGGATCGCGGAAGTACTTCCGGTAGAGGATGTTGTAGTCCCGCCCGCGGTAGGATCCGGCGATGAAGTCGTTGACCGCGGTCAGGAGCTTCGGTGCCTCCCGGCGCACCACCCAGCCGTGGGGAACCGGCTCGCCGAGGACCAGGTCGGCTTTCACGTCGTCACGCCAGGTGAGCTCGATGTCGAGGATGTCGCTGTCGGCCACGGTCAGGTCGTAGGCCGTCTCCGCCACCTGGCCGATGATCCACTCCGTCTCCTGCTCCTCCGGAGCGGGCCGCAGGCGCACCGGCACGCCCTGCGCCTGGATCTTCCTGATGGTCTCCCAGTAGGAACTGCTGGGGCGCACCACCACGTCCCGGCCGGCGAGATCGTCGATGGAGCGCAGCGGCAGCTCAGCGGCCCGCGACACCAGGGTCTCGGACACCTCGTTGTAGGGCCGGGAGAAGACGATGCCGGGGATGGCCCGCCGCTCGTCGGTGATGGTCAGGGAGGCGGCGATCAGATCGCCGCGGCCCTGCTGCAGCCAGGGGATGAGATCCTCGCGACTGGGGGGGATCACCATTTCCACCCGCAGTCCCCGGCTCTTGGCGAATGCGCTGACCAACTCGTATTCGAACCCGAGGCGCTCGCCGCGCAGGATGAAGTAGGTGGCGGGATTGTTGCGCGTCAGCACGCGCAGGACCCCCCGTTTCTTCAATCCGTCCAGATCCTCGGTGTAGGTCTCCGGCTGTTCGGCGAGGCGGTTGGCATAGATGAACTGGTCCAGGGCTTCGCGCAGCGCCGGGGCGTCGGGACGCACCGCCCAGGCCGTGGGGCGCTCGTCGCCGAGGTAGAAGGCGGCGGCCAGCTGCGGGCGGGTGGGCAGCACCTCCCGGCCGAGGCGCGCGGGGATGACGGTGGCGTCGTAGAAGCCGTCGGCCACCTGATCGAGCGTCTTCACCAGGGTCTGGCTTTCGGGAAGCGCGGCCAGCGCGAGCCCGGGTATCTCTTCCTGCAGCAGCTCGAGCCGCTGCCAGGCCGCGGTGCCGGGGTGCAGGGCGACGGTCCGGTCGCGCAGGTCGGGGGTGCCGGCGATGTCCGCCCGGTCCGCGTTCCGGACCACCACCTGCTCGCGCACCACGCCCAGGGGGACGGTGAACGCCACCTGCCGCTTGCGCTCGGGGGTGATGACGAGGCTGGTGCCGATGAGATCGCCGGCCCCGGCCAAGAGTTGCGGAATCAGGTCGTGGCGGGTCTCGGTGTAGACCCAGCGGATGTCGACCCCGAGCCCGGCCGCGAACTGGGCGATGAAGGCTTGGCCGGGGCGCGGCGTGCCCGCGGGCAGGACCTGGTCCAGGTAGTGGCGCGGCAGGAGGACGCGCAGTTCGCCGCGCTTCAGGACGGCGGCGAGATCGCCCCCGGGCGCGTGCTCGACGGCAGGCCCGTTGTCCGCCTCGTCGGAGCACGCCGACAGGAGAAGGGCCAGCAGCCACAGCAGCGCCAGCCAGCCTCGCCCGGAGCCTCGGGCTTTCGCGCGACGGGGGGTTGTGGCGGTCGTGACGGGCAAGCGTGGCGTTCTCCGGCAGCAGACGGCGCACTGCCGGGGAAACTTAGCACGAACCGGACGGGATAGGCACGATCAGGGTAGGGAATTGGCGCGGCCGCGCCGGCGGTCGCCGGACCCCGGCCCCGCCGCGGGGCACGCAGGGGGAGGCGGGAGAATCGCGGCTGTTTCCCGGGGAGCGGCCGTCAATCGTCACCCATGGGGATGTACTCCCGCTCCGTGCTGAGCAGCCGCTCGGCCTCCTCGGTGTCCTTGGCGAAGATGACCTTCACCACGTAGTCGGCATCGGCGGGCCGCTGCGTCCGCAGATCGCGGGCCCGCTGCCGGGCATCCCGGTAGCCGCTGAAGGTCTCCACCAGGGCGCATCTCTTGTCGGTGGTCACGTTGTAGACGAAGTAGGGCATGATCTTCCGCTCTCCGGTTGGCGGGGCGGGCAGGTGCGCTTTCTCCATGCACAGCTGCCGGCGTGTGGGGCGCAGGCCATTATAGGAAGCCCCGCCGGTCATTCAACCCGTCGGTTTGCCTGCATCCGGCCGCCGGGCCGTGGACATGCCCGGCGGCCGGTGCGTGTCTCCGCTCCCGCTCAATCCTCCTGCGGCTGGAATTCGGCCATCAGCCGCTGCTGGATGTCGAAGGGCACGGGATCATAGTGGCTCAGCTCCATGGTGTAGCTGCCCTGTCCGCCGGTCACCGACTTCAGCTCGGTCTGGTAGTCGCCCAGCTCCGCCAGCGGGGCCATGCCGTGGATGACGGCCTGGCCGTCGCTGATGGTGTCGGTGCTGTTGACCCGTCCGCGCTTGGACGAGAGTCCGCCGGCGATGGCGCCGATGGCCGAGTCCGGCGTGGTGATGTGGATGTTCACCATCGGCTCGAGCACCACCGGCCGGGCCTGCTTCACCGCCTCCTGGAAGGCTTTCTTGCCCGCGGTGACGAAGGCCACCTCCTTGGAGTCGACGGGGTGGTACTTGCCGTCGTAGACCGTCACCTCCAGGTCGTGCAGCGCGTAGCCGGCGATGATGCCGGTTTCCAGGGCCTGGCGGATGCCCTTTTCCACGGCGGGGATGAGGTTGGTGGGGATGGCGCCGCCCACCACCGCGTTGACGAAGTGGAAGCCCTCCCCCCGCTCCAGCGGCCGGATGCGCAGGAAGACCTCGCCGAACTGCCCCGCGCCGCCGGTCTGCTTCTTGTGCCGGTAGTGGCCTTCAGCGGCGGCGGTGATGGTTTCGCGGTAGGCGATGCGCGGCGGGCGGGTGTCCACCTCCACGTTGAAGCGGTCCCGCATCCGTTCCAGGGCGATGCGCAGGTGCAGCTCGCCGAGCCCGCGGATCACCGTCTCGTTGGTGACGCCGTTGTGCTCGACCCGGAAGCAGGGGTCCTCCTCCGAGAGCTTGTGCAGGGCGTCGGAGAGCTTCTGCTCGTCGCCGCGCCGGGTCGGCTCGATGGCCAGGCCGTACATGGGCTCCGGGAAGTCCAGCGGCTTGAGATGGATGAGATCCTCGTCGTGGGAGTCGTGCAGCACCGCATCGAAGTGGATGTCGTCGACCTTCGTCACCGCGCAGATGTCGCCGGGAATGCCGCGCTCCATCTCCCGCAGCTCCTTGCCGAAGGGGCGGTACAGGTGCCCCGCCTTGAACGGCTTGCGTCCGTCGCCGATGAACATCTGGCTGTTGGGGGTGATGGTGCCCTGGTGGATGCGGAAAGTCGCCACCTTGCCCATGAACGGGTCCATGGCGACCTTGAACACGTGGGCCACCACGTGCCGGTCGGGGTCGGGAACGGTGGTGAAGGGCGCGGCGGCCTCGTCCCAGCCCTTGACGAACGGACGGGGATTGCCCTCCAGGGGGTTCGGCATCAGTTCCTCGAACAGCTTCTGCAGGGCGTCCAGGCCGGCGCCGGTCGCGGCCGACACGAACGCGACCGGAACCAGGTGCCCCTCCCGCAACGCCTTCTCGAACGGCTCGTGGAGCTGATCGGGGGAGAGGTCCTGGCCCTGCTCCAGGTAGAGCGCCATGAGGTCCTCGTCCACCTCCACCACCTGGTCGATGATGGCGGTATGGGCCTCGGCCACGGAGGAGAAGGCGCTCTCGCCGTCGGGGTTGAAGAAGCAGTCCACCACGCTGTCATGGCCCGGCGCGGGCAGGTTGATGGGCAGGCACTCGGCGCCGAAGGAATCGCGCAGGTGATCCATCAGGCCCGCCAGGTCGACGCCGGGGGCGTCGATCTGGTTCACGATGATCATCCGGCACAGCCGGCGCTCGGCGGCGTAGTTCATCACCCGCCGGGTCATGGGCTCGATGCCGACCTGGGCGTTCACCACCACCGCGATGGTCTCCACGGCCGGCAGGACGCTCTTGGTCCGGCCGAGGAAGTCGAGGAAGCCGGGGGTGTCGATGATGTTGATGTGGAAGCCGCCGGAATCGAAGCTGGCGACCGCCGAGTCGATGGAGTGGCCGAGCGCCTTCTCCTGGGGCGAGCTGTCGGAGACGGTGGTTCCCTTTTCCACGCTGCCCGGGGCTTCAATGGCCCCGAAGCGGCGCAGCAGGGCTTCGGCGAGGGTGGTTTTTCCGCTGCCGCTGTGGCCCAGCAGGGCGATGTTGCGGATGCTTTCTGTGGTGTAGCCGGGCATGGTTCCCTCCCAGGTAGGGTTCGGATCGTTCTCCGGAACTGACAGGAGTATAACTCGACGGTCACCGCCTTCGGCTTTGACGTGGATCAGACGCGAAGCAGAGGATGAGGGCCGTTCGGCGCGGGCGCCTCCGGCCCCGCGACGGGGGGGTGCCCGGCCTACAGGAACAGGGTGAGTACGCCCGTGTAGCCGTAGAGCCGGTTGTGGAAAATCTCCCCGTTGGCGTAGAAGCCCACCAGGGGGCAATCGCCCAGCCGCTCCCGGATCAGCTTCAGCTCGGCGGAATCCTCGCCGAACAGGTGGCGCCCCCGCCCCAGGCAGGAGACGTAGATGGCGCCGCGCGGCGGGCGGGGCAGGCGTCGCTCCAGGCCGTCGAGCATGCGCAGCATGTCCTCCCGGGCCGTATTGCCGTCCCGGCGGCAGAACATGACCTCCTGGCCGTTGTGGAGCAGATCGCCGATGGCCAGCAGCCGGTGGTCGGGGTCCACCCCCACCAGGTTGCGCACCAGGTAGTCGCCGGTGTCGGAGCCGGGAATCGGAAACCCGGCGAAGATATAGCCGGCGGCGCGGCGGAGATCCCGGGCCAGCACCTCGCCGATATCCTCGTAGAACACCTCCAGCGCCGGGCGGCCGTCGATGGCCACGGCCACGTTGCGCTGCGCCTCGGTGATTACCCGCCTTGGCCCGATGGGGGTGCAGCCCTGGGTGTGGGCGGTGAGCAGGCGCACCTCGGGGCCGAACATGACGCCCGAGAGCCCGCCCTGGGCCACGTTGTCGGCCAGCTGGGGAAGGGGGCCGCGGGAGGAGCTCAGGCCGCCGGCGAGGAACCCGCCGGGCAGCTCGTCGGCCAGCCGGGTGATGAGCTGGGGCGTGGCGGGATTCTCCGGATCGGCGTGGACCAGGGCGAAGCTGCCGGGAGTGTCGCGCATCCAGCGGCCGTCGCGGGCCAGGAACCCGTCGAAGCCGCTGCGGATGCCGTGAAACACCCGGAAGCTGGCCTCCGGCAGCCGCGCCACCATCATCACCATGGCCGGCTCCTCGTAGAACTCCCGCCCGCTGGCGCAGACGCCGAGCCCCACGGTTCCGATCCAGTGGGTGACCGGACTGTCCCGCCGCACCCGCTTCAGGACCGCTTCGAGGTGCGCGGCATGGGTGTCGGTGACGTAGAGGAAGCCGAGGTTGCCCGGTTCCGGGCCCAGCTGCGCCAGGCACTCCCCGCAGGCGGCGAGGGGGTCGCTGTGGGTGGAGGTGGCGAGCGGAAAGGTCTCCATCGGGCTCCCCGGGCATGAAGGGCAGGGTGCCGGGCCGGGGCGGGAAACCGGCGCCGGCGCGGCATCGAAGCCACAGGATACGGAAAAGACCCGGCCGGTAAACAGCCCCCCCGGGGAGGGTTTCTCGGCAGCCGGATGGATTGCCGGTACAATGGCCCACTTACCGGGACGCGCCGTGAGCCGCCGAGCGAGGTCCGGCGCGAGCCGCCGCCGGCGTCCTCCGGCCATGCCTGACCCTACCGATGCCGTTTCACCAGCCGACGATTGCATGGAAGAGAGACGCCCGCTCGCAGAACTGCTCGGTCCCGACGGCCCCTTCGCCGGGCGGATCGACGGCTACGCCCCGCGTTCGGCCCAGCTGGCCATGGCCGAGGCGGTGGAGCGCGCGCTGGACGATTGCGGCCGGCTCATCGTGGAGGCGGGAACCGGCACCGGCAAGACCTTCGCCTACCTGGTGCCGGCGCTGCGCTCCGGGGGC
The DNA here is from genome assembly GCA_028694565.1 of Gammaproteobacteria bacterium. Lineage (GTDB taxonomy): Bacteria > Pseudomonadota > Gammaproteobacteria > DSM-26407 > DSM-26407 > Thioalbus. The sequence goes on from JAQVKR010000004.1 coordinate 15,013, forward strand.
AAGGTCATCATCTCCACCGGCACCAAGGCCCTGCAGGACCAGCTCTACCACCGCGACCTGCCGCTGGTGGCCGAAACCCTGGGGATCCCGGCCCGGACGGCGCTGCTGAAGGGGCGCTCCAACTACCTGTGCCGGCACCGCCTGGAGGTCAACGCCGAGAGCGGGCGCTTCCGCAGCCGCGAGATGGCGTTCCGGTTCCAGCGGGTGCGGGAGTGGTCCGCCACGACCCGCAGCGGGGACATCGCCGAGATCGGCGACATCCCGGAGGACTCCCCGGTCTGGCCCTACGTGACCAGCACCGGTGACAACTGCCTCGGCCAGGAGTGCGCCCACGTGGGGGACTGCTTCCTGATCAGGGCGCGCCGGTCGGCCCAGGAGGCGGACCTGCTGGTCATCAACCACCACCTGTTCTTCGCCGACATGGCCCTGCGCGGCGAGGGCTTCGGTGAGCTGCTGCCCGGCGCCAACGCCGTCATCCTGGACGAGGCCCACCAGCTGCCCGAGGCGGCCTCGGCCTTCTTCGGCCTGGCGGTGAGCGGCCGGCAGCTGCTGGAGCTGGCCCAGGACACCCTCACCGAGCAGGTGCGCGAGGCCCCGGACATGGCCGCCCTGGCCCGGGCCGCGGAGGGGCTGGAGAAGGCGGTCCGGGATCTGCGCCTGGCCTTCGGCGAGGGGGAGCGGCGCGCGGCCTGGAGCGAGGTGGACCGCGACGCGGGGGTCGGCTCCGCCCTCGACGCGCTGCGCACCCGCCTGGCGGCCATGGCCGCGGTGCTGGAGCCCATCGCCGAGCGCGGCAAGGGTCTGGAAAGCTGCCAGCGCCGGAGCCGGGAGCTGGGCGAGGCCATCGACCAGCTGGCCGGCGACACGCCCCCCGGGCAGGTGCACTGGTTCGAGACCCGCGGGCGCGGCTTCACCCTGCATCTGACGCCCCTCGACGTGGCCGCGCCCCTGCGCGCCCACATGGATGCGCAGAAATGCGCCTGGGTCTTCACCTCCGCCACCCTGGCGGTCGGCGATTCGTTCCGGCATTTCTCCGCCCGCCTGGGGCTGGAGGAGGCGGAGACCCTCCAGCTGCCGAGCCCCTTCGACTACCCCAGCCAGGCGCTCTGGTACGTTCCCCGGGGCCTCCCCCAGCCCAACACCCCGGGCTATACCCGGGCGGTGGTGGACGCCGCGCTGCCGGTGCTGGCGGCCAGCCGCGGCCGGGCGTTCCTGCTCTTCACCAGCCATCGCGCCCTGCGGGAGGCGGCGGATTTGCTCGAGGGGCGCCTGGACTATCCGCTGCTGGTGCAGGGCACCGCCCCGCGCAGCGAGCTGCTGCGCCGGTTCCGGGAGCTCGGCAACGCGGTGCTCCTCGGCACCAGCAGCTTCTGGGAGGGGGTGGATGTGCGGGGGGATGCGCTCTCCTGCGTCATCATCGACAAGCTGCCCTTCGCCGCGCCCAGCGATCCGGTGATCAAGGCCCGCATCGACACCCTGCGCGAGGAGGGACGCGAGCCCTTCATCGAGTTCCAGGTGCCGTCGGCGGTGATCACCCTCAAGCAGGGCACCGGCCGGCTCATCCGGGATGTGAGCGATCGCGGGGTGCTGATGATCTGCGATCCGCGGCTGCTGCGGCGCGGCTACGGCCACGCCTTCCTGGACAGCCTCCCGCCCATGGCCCGTACCCGCGACGTCACGGACGTGGAGCGGTTCTTCGCGGTGGAGTGACAAGGGACAAGGGACAAGGGACAAGGCGATATATCCTGAATTACGCACGCAAATTACGCACGCATTCACGCACGCACTCACCCAAATGAAACTGCTCGCCATCGAAACCGCCACCGAAGCCTGCTCCGCCGCCCTTTTCATCGACGGGGAGGTGGAGGAGCGGTTCCAGGTCGCCCCCCGCGATCACGCCCGGCTGATTCTCGCCATGGCCGACGATCTCCTGCTCGATGCGGGCATTGCCGTGCGGGATCTGGACGGCCTGGCGTTCGGCCGGGGACCGGGCAGCTTCACCGGGGTGCGCATCGCCACGGGCGTGGCGCAGGGCATCGCCTTCGGGGCCGACCTGCCGGTGGTGCCGGTCTCCACCCTCGCCACCCTGGCCCAGGGCGCGCTGATGGATCTGGGCGCCCCGCGCGTGGCGGTGGCCCTGGATGCCCGGATGGGCGAGGTCTACTGGGGCGCCTACATGACCCGGGGCGACGGCATCATGGTCATGGCGGAAGAGGAGCGGGTGTGCGCGCCGGAGGCGGTGCCGTCGCTGAAGGACGGCGTCTGGCTGGGCGTGGGCAGCGGCTGGGGACCCTACGGCGACATTCTGCACCACTGCTGCCGCGAACGGCTGGACGGCATGGTGCCCGATCGCTACCCGGCCGCCCGCGACGTGGCCTGGCTGGGGGTGCACGGCCTGCGCAACGGCCGCGCGGTGGCGCCGGAGCGGGCGCTGCCGGTCTACCTGCGCGACAACGTGGCGAAAAAGCCCGGTGAGCGGAATCGGTGACGGGCGGCCGGGCCGGGGCTCCCGGCCGCCATCCACCCGCGGGGATCAGTGCTCGCGGGTGGAGAGGAACTCGATGTCGGGCCAGCGCTCCTCGGTGAGGCCCAGGTTCACCCGCGTCGGCGCCAGGTAGGTGAGATTGCCGGCGCCGTCGAGGGCCAGGTTGTTGTAGGCCTTCTTGCGGAAGTCCTCGAGCATCTTCGCGTCGGCGCAGCGGATCCAGCGGGCGGTGTGGACCTCCACGTTCTGGTACACCGCCTCCACCTTGTATTCGCTCTTCAGCCGGCTGGCCACCACGTCGAACTGCAGGATGCCGACCGCGCCCAGGATCAGGTCGTTGCTGTTGAGCGGCATGAACAGCTGGGTGGCGCCCTCCTCGGAGAGCTGCTGCAGGCCCTTCTGCAGCTGCTTGCTCTTCAGCGGGTCCCGCAGGCGCACCAGCCGGAACAGCTCGGGCGCGAAGTTGGGGATGCCGGTGAACTGCAGGGTCTCGCCCTGGGTGAAGGTGTCGCCGATCTGGATGGTGCCGTGGTTGTGCAGCCCGATGATGTCGCCCGGCCAGGCCTCCTCGGTGTGGGTGCGGTCCCCGGCCAGGAAGGTGAGCGCGTTGGCGATGGTGACATCCTTGCCGATGCGCACATGATGAATCTTCATGCCGCGCCCGTAGTGGCCCGAGCAGACCCGCAGGAAGGCGATGCGGTCGCGGTGGTTGGGATCCATGTTCGCCTGGATCTTGAACACGAAGCCGCTGAAGTTCTCCTCCGCCGGCGCGATGGTGCGCGAGGTGGCCTCCCGCGGCTGGGGCGGGGGGGCCCACTCCACGAAGCCGTCGAGCATCTCGCGCACGCCGAAGTTGCCGAGCGCGGTGCCGCAGAAGACCGGCGTGAGCTCGCCGGCGCGGAACGCCTCCAGGTCGAATTCGTGGCTCGCCCCCTGCACCAGCTCCAGCTGCTCGCGCAGCTCCCGGGCGAGGCCGCCCACCGCCTCGTCCAGCGCCGGGTTGTCGAGCCCGTCGATGGTGCGCACGGCCTGGATGGTGTGGCCCTGGCCCGACTGGTAGAGATAGGTGCGATCCTGGTGCAGGTGGTAGATGCCCTTGAACTGCTTGCCCATGCCGATGGGCCAGGTCACCGGGGCGCACTTGATGTTGAGGATCGCCTCGATCTCGTCCAGCAGCTCGATGGGGTCGCGGATGTCGCGATCGAGCTTGTTGATGAAGCTGACGATGGGCGTGGTGCGCAGCCGGCACACCTCCATCAGCTTGATGGTGCGCGGCTCCACGCCCTTGCTGCCGTCGATGACCATGAGCGCCGAGTCCACGGCGGTCAGGGTCCGGTAGGTGTCCTCGGAGAAGTCCTCGTGGCCCGGGGTGTCGAGCAGGTTGACCGTGCGCCCGCCATAGGGGAACTGCATCACCGAGGTGGTGATGGAGATGCCTCGCTCCTTCTCCATCTCCATCCAGTCGGAGGCCGCGTGGCGGCCGGACTTGCGGGCCTTGACGGTGCCGGCCATCTGCAGCGCGCCCCCGAACAGGAGCAGCTTCTCGGTGATGGTGGTCTTGCCCGCGTCGGGGTGGGAGATGATGGCGAAGGTGCGCCGTTTGGCTATCTCGTCGGCGAGGTGTGTCATGGTCTGCGGGGATGCCCGGTAAAACGACGAATTATACCCGTAGCGGACCGGGTTTGGCGAACCGGGCACAACGGCTCCCGGCCGGGGCGCCGCCCCGGCCGGGAGCGCCGGATCAATCGCCGAGGGCGGTGGCCTTGAGGATCTTCGGCGGGTTGGCCGGGCGGCCGCTGCGCATGTCGGCCAACTCGGTGGCGGCGATGCGGTCGACGGCCTCGATGCCGGAGACCACCTTGCCGAAGGCGGTGTACTGGCCGTCCAGGTGGCGGCAGTGATCGCGGGAGAGGCAGACGAAGAACTGGGAGCCGGCGGAGTCCGGGTCCATGGAGCGGGCCATGGAGAGCACCCCCTTCTCATGCTGCCGATCGTTGAATTCGGCCTTCACGTTCCAGCCGGGTCCGCCGGTGCCGTTGCCGATGGGGCAGCCGCCCTGGATCACGAAGCCGGGCAGGATCCGGTGGAAGGTCAGGCCGTCGTAGAAGCCGTCGCGGCTGAGCTTGAGGAAGTTCTCGGCGTGCCC
>JAQVKR010000281.1 GCA_028694565.1 Gammaproteobacteria bacterium
GGGCAGGGGCAGCAGGAACAGGTCGGTCATCTCCGCCACGGCGGCCTCCGACTGCCCCACCCCCACCGTTTCGACGATGATAACGTCGAAGCCGGCCGCCTCGCAGGCCAGCATCGCCTCACGGGTGCGCCGGGCCACACCGCCCAGGGTGCCGCCCGCCGGAGAAGGCCGGATGAAGGCTTCGGGCCGGCGGGCAAGCTCATCCATGCGGGTCTTGTCGCCGAGGATCGAGCCGCCGGAGAGGGCCGAGGAGGGATCCACCGCCAGCACCGCCACGCGGTGCCCCCGGTCGATGACGCGGGTGCCGAGCGCCTCGATGAAGGTGGACTTGCCCACGCCGGGCACACCCGAGATCCCGACGCGGATGGAGCGACCCGTCAGGGGCATGAGCCGCTCGAGCAGCTCCGCCGCCCGCTCGCGGTGATCCGCCCGGGTGGACTCGATGAGGGTGATGGCGCGGGCGAGCGCCCTGCGCTCGCCCGCGTGGACTGCCTCCGCCAGGGCCGCCGGGGTGATATGCATCCGCTGTCCCGGTACCCGTCGCCTACTCGAACTCGATGATGGACTGGTCCACGGCGAGACTGGCCCCGGCCTCCGCCATCACCGCCTTGACCACTCCGTCGCGGGCGGCGCGCAGGACATTCTCCATCTTCATGGCCTCCACCACCGCAAGCTCCTCGCCCGCCTTGACATCGTCCCCCGCCTTGACCGAGATCCTGACCAGCAGGCCGGGCATGGGTGAGAGCAGGAACCGGGACATGTCCGGCGGCGCCTTCTCGATCATATGCCGGTTGAGCTCGGCGGTGCGGGACGTGAGCACCTTGGCCTCGGCCTGCGAACCCCGGTGCAGCAGCCGGTAGGTGATGTTGTCCCGCTCCACCTGCATGCAGATCAGCTGGCCGTTGATGCTGCCGCGGAACAGGGGCTGGCCGAAGTGCCAGTCGCTCACCACCTCGTAGGTCTCGCCGTCGTGGGTGACCAGGCAGCGGTCCTCCACCGGCCTGATGACCACGGGAAACTCCTCCCCCCCCATGACCACCACCCACTCGTCATGCACCTTCCGCTCCAATCCCTTGAGCTGGCCGGAGATGGACGCGTAGAGATCCATGTAGCGGCGATGGACGGTGGCCGCGACCGCCACCAGCAGGGCCGGATCGTCATGGGGCACGTCGGCCGGGTGGAAGCCGTCCGGGTACTCCTCGGCGATCATGTTGGTGGAAATGCGCCCTTCCACGAAGCGCGGATGCATCATCAGCGCCGAGAGGAAGCTCATGTTGTGGGACACGCCGTGGATGAGGAATTCGTCCAGGGCCGAGCGCATGTGCTCGATGGCCTGATCGCGGGTGGACCCGTAGGTGACGAGCTTCGCGATCATCGGGTCGTAGAACATGGACACCTCGCCGCCCTCGTAGACGCCGGTGTCCACGCGCACGTGGGAGCCCTCCGGCGGCGGCGCGTAGCGCACCAGCCGGCCCACGGAGGGCAGGAAGTTGCGGAACGGGTCCTCGGCATAGACACGCGCCTCGATGGCCCAACCGGTGAGCGCCACGTCGGCCTGGGCCAGCGGCAGCCGCTCGCCGTCGGCCACGCGGATCATGAGCTCCACCAGGTCCAGGCCGGTGACCAGTTCGGTCACGGGATGCTCCACCTGCAGGCGGGTGTTCATCTCCAGGAAGTAGAAGTTCTTGTCCCGGTCGACGATGAACTCCACCGTGCCGGCGGACTGGTAGTCCACCGCCCGGGCCAGGGTGCAGGCCTGCTCGCCCATGGCCTTGCGGGTCTCCGGATCGATGAAGGAGGACGGGGCCTCCTCGATCACCTTCTGGTGGCGGCGCTGGAGCGAGCACTCGCGCTCGCCCAGGTAGATCACGTTGCCGTGGCTGTCGGCCAGCACCTGGATCTCGATGTGGCGCGGCTCGACGATGTACTTCTCGATGAACACCCGGTCGTCGCCGAAGCTGGACCGGGCCTCGCTGGTGGCGCGCTCGAACCCCTCGCGGCACTCCGCCTCGTTCCAGGCCACGCGCATGCCCTTGCCGCCGCCGCCGGCGGAGGCCTTGAGCATCACCGGGTAGCCGATGCCGGCGGCGATCTCCACCGCGTGGTCGGCGTCCCGGACCACGCCGGTGTAGCCCGGGATGGTGTTGACCCCGGCCTCCTCCGCCAGCTTCTTGGAGGTGATCTTGTCGCCCATGCTGACGATGGCGTGGCGCCTGGGGCCGATGAAGGCGATGCCGGCCCGGTCCAGCGCCTCGGCGAAGGCGGCATTCTCGGACAGGAAGCCGTAGCCCGGGTGGACCGCCTCGGCGCCCGTGTCCCTGCACGCCTGGATGATGCGATCCATCACCAGGTAGCTCTGGGCGGTGGGCGGGGGCCCGATGCAGACGGCCTCGTCGGCCATCTCCACGTGCAGGGCGTCCCGATCGGCCTCCGAGAAGACGGCGACGGTCTGGATGCCCATCCGGCGGGCGGTCTTGATGACGCGGCAGGCGATCTCGCCGCGGTTCGCAATCAGAATTTTCTTGAACATTGACGAGCTCCGCTCGGTGAGGGGTGAGGTGTTAGGGGTGAGGCAAAACAGCCTCCTGTCACCCCTCGCGCCTCACCCTTCACTCCTCACTCACAAAGGGATGTTGCCGTGCTTGCGCCAGGGGTTCTCGAGCTTCTTGTCCTTCAGCATCGCCAGCGAGCGGCAGATGCGCTTGCGCGTCGCGTGGGGCATGATGACGTCGTCGATGAAGCCGCGGTGGCCGGCGATGAAGGGATTGGCGAACTTCTGCCGGTACTCCTCGGTGCGCGCCTCGATCTTCTCCTGGTCGCCGATATCCTGGCGGAAGATGATCTCCACCGCCCCCTTCGGGCCCATCACCGCGATCTCGGCCGACGGCCAGGCGAGGTTGACGTCGCCGCGCAGGTGCTTGGAGCTCATCACGTCGTAGGCGCCGCCGTAGGCCTTGCGGGTGATGACGGTGATCTTGGGCACGGTGCATTCGGCATAGGCGTAGAGCAGCTTGGCGCCGTGCTTGATGATGCCGCCGTACTCCTGGGCGGTGCCGGGCAGGAAGCCGGGCACGTCCACGAAGGTGACCACCGGGATGTTGAAGGCGTCGCAGAAGCGCACGAACCGGGCGGCCTTGATGGAGGAGCGGATATCCAGGCAGCCGGCCAGGACCATGGGCTGGTTGGCCACGATACCCACCGTCGAGCCCTCCATGCGCCCGAAGCCGGTGATGATGTTGCCGGCATAGTCGGGCTGGATCTCGAAGAAGTCGCCGTCATCCACCACCTTGGCGATGAGCTCCTTCATGTCGTAGGGCTTGTTGGGATTGTCCGGCACCAGGGTGTCCAGCGACATTTCCATGCGCTCGGCGAGATCCGTGGTCGGCCGCACGGGAGGCCTCTCGCGGTTGTTGGCGGGCAGGAAGTCCATGAACCGGCGCAGCATCAGCAGCGCCTCCACGTCGTTCTCGAAGGCGCGGTCGGCAACGCCGGACTTGGTGTTGTGGGTCACCGCGCCGCCCAGCTCCTCGTGGGTCACCACCTCGTGGGTGACCGTCTTCACCACCTCGGGGCCGGTGACGAACATGTAGGAGGTGTCCTTCACCATGAAGATGAAATCGGTCATGGCCGGCGAGTAGACCGCGCCGCCGGCGCAGGGACCCATGATCATGGAGATCTGCGGCACCACCCCGGAGGCCATGACGTTGCGCTGGAACACATCGGCATAGCCGGCCAGCGAGTCCACCCCCTCCTGGATGCGCGCCCCGCCGGAGTCGTTGAGGCCGATCACGGGCGCGCCCACTTTCATGGCGTGATCCATGATCTTGCAGATCTTCTCCGCGTGGGAACCGGACAGCGAGCCGCCGAAGACGGTGAAATCCTGGCTGAAGACGAACACCAGCCGGCCGTTGATGGTGCCGTAGCCGGTCACCACGCCGTCTCCGGGAATGGACTGCTTGTCCATGCCGAAGTCGGTGCAGCGATGCTCCACGAACATGTCCCACTCCTCGAAGCTGTCGGGGTCGAGGAGCAGTTCGATGCGCTCGCGGGCGGTCAGCTTGCCCTTGGCGTGCTGCGAGTCGATGCGGCGCTGACCGCCGCCCATGCGGGCCGCGGCACGTTTTTCTTCGAGTTGCCGGATGATGTCGTGCATTGCCTTACCTTTCGTTGGTCAGTCACCACGAAGACACGGTTCAACTACTCGAATAGACCGGATTTACAGGATTAACAGGATGCAAGGCTGTAAGTCGAGCAGTCTTTGGGGGGAGCTCGAACGGCGAACACCCGCCCGGAGTCCGTAGCACCTGAAACCAACAACCCGTTGATTTCCAATCCTGTAAATTCTGCAAAGCCTGTCTATTGATTCCTGAATGTGCCCTCCAGGCGGGAATTCAGACGCCGCGGCGCTCGCGGATGAGACGGATGACCTCGCTGGCGGCCACCGGGATGTTGCTGCCCGGCCCG
>JAQVKR010000282.1 GCA_028694565.1 Gammaproteobacteria bacterium
CGACTTCATCAAGCAGGCCTACCTGCTCACCGCAAAATGGATGCTGGCGGTGGTGCGCGGCGCCGAGGGGCTCGAGCCCAATGCCGCCCGGAAGGTCGACTTCTACACCCGCCAGCTTCTCGACGCCCTCGCGCCCACCAACTTCCTGGCTACGAACCCGGAAGTCCTGCGCACGACCCTGGAGAGCAACGGCGCCAACCTGGTGCGGGGCATGGAGCACCTGCTCGACGATCTGCAGGACGGCCAGCTGCGCACCCGCATGACCGACCTGGAGGCCTTCACCCTGGGTCAGAACATCGCCGTCACCCCGGGCAAGGTGGTGTTCCAGAACGAGCTCATGCAGCTGCTCCAGTACACCCCCACCACGGAAAAGGTGCGCAAGCGCCCCCTGCTCATCGTGCCGCCGTGGATCAACAAGTTCTACATCCTCGACCTGCGGGAGAAGAACTCCTTCATCCGCTGGGCCGTCGCCCAGGGGCACACGGTGTTCGTCATCTCCTGGGTCAACCCGGATGCCCGGCTGGCCGAAAAGAACTTCGACGACTACCTCACCGAGGGTCCCCTGGCGGCCCTGGACGCCATCGAGAAGGCGACCGGCGAGCGCCAGGTGAACGCCGTGGGCTACTGCCTGGGCGGTACCCTGCTGGCCTCGACCCTGGCCTGGCTGGCGGCCCGCCGGCGCAAGCGCATCGCCAGCGCCACCTTCCTCACCACCATGCTCGATTTCTCCGACCCGGGCGAGCTGGGCGTGTTCATCGACGAGGATCAGCTGGTGGCCCTGGAGGAGCGCATGGACGAGGAGGGCTATCTGGACGGCCGCGCCATGGCCACCACCTTCAACATGCTGCGGGCCAATGACCTCATCTGGTCGTTCGCCATCAACAACTATCTGCTGGGCAAGGAGCCCTTCCCCTTCGACCTCCTGTACTGGAATTCCGATTCCACCCGCATGCCGGCGCGGATGCACAGCTTCTACCTGCGCAAGATGTACCAGGAGAACCTGCTGAGGGAGCCGGGCGCGCTGAAGCTGGCCGGCAGCCGCATCGACCTGGGACGGGTCCAGGTGCCGGTCTACTTCCTCTCCACCCGCGAGGATCACATCGCGCCCTGGCAGTCCACCTACCGCGGCACCCGGCTCTTCTCCGGCCCGGTCCGGTTCGTGCTGGGCGCCTCCGGCCACATCGCCGGCGTCATCAATCCCCCGGCGGCCAACAAGTACGGCTACTGGATCGGCGCGGAGCTGCCGGAAGAGCCCGACGCCTGGCTCGAGGGCGCCGAGCGGCATGACGGCTCCTGGTGGAGCGACTGGGACGGCTGGGTGGGGGAGTTCGCCGAGGGCGAGGTGGAGGCCCGGGAGCCGGGCACCGGCCTGGCGGTGCTGGAGGACGCCCCCGGCAGCTACGTTGCCGTGCGCGCCGGCGACTGAGCGGGCGGTTGGACCGGTCCAGGAGGGCTGGATCGGTCAACCCCGTTCCTGTTCCGAACGGGAATCCTTCACCATGAAGACACGAAGGGCACGGAGTGTGTCCGGTTCCGGCGGGGTCTGTCGGGCCAGTGCAACGAATCCCGGCGTTGGGGAGCGTTTGCATCCTGCCGGCGCCTGCCGCCGGCGCTCCCGGCGTGTCCGGCGCACCGCATGGACCGCTCCCCTCCCGCAGACTCCTCCGTGAACTCCGCGTCTCCGTGGTGAATCAGTTCTTGGCGCACCACCGGGAAGGGGGCGGGTGAACCAGCCGTCGGGGGCGCTGTGCGCGCCGCCCCGGCGTGGTGAATCAGCCCCTCCACCCCTCCAGGAACCGCCGCGAAACACCGTAGTGATAGGCCCTGATCTCGACCGGGTAGCGGAACGCCGCGCCCACGGGACAGGCGATCCGTGCCGGGCAATCCCGCGTACAGGCGGAGCCGGCCTCGAGCCGGTAGGCCGAGCAGCGTCTCCAGTCCCAGCCCTCGGGGCCGACCGCGCGGACCGGGCAGGCGCGGGCGCAGGGACGCTCGCAGCCCGGGCAGGGGTCCGCGCCGAGCGGTTCGGCGGCCGGCGCGGGAATCCTCTCCCCGGCGTCGGCATCCACCCCGATGAGCGCGCGCACGGCCCACCAGCTGCCGAAGCGCCGGTGCAGCGCCTGCATCAGCGGCGAGGGCCGGTGCAGGCCGGCGGCCGCCAGGATCGCGACCAGGGGCGCCTGCGGCTCTGCCGCCGCCCGCGGGTAGAGAAACCGGTGCCCGCGCCCACCCAGCAAGCCGCCGAGCTCGGCCCGGCAGAAGTCATCCAGCGGTCCGCAGGAGCCGGGGGCCGGATCCGCGCCGACCGGCAGCAGGGACTCGGGGTCGCGGCCGGCGAGCCAGCGCCGCTGCACCCGGGCGCCGGCATTGCACACCAGCCACAGGTGGCTGAATCCCTCCGCGTTCTCGCATCCCCCCGGAAGGCGTGCGGACGGCAGCAGGGCCTGCAGCCCGTAGCCGAGCCGCCCGGCGTCGGCGAAGACCCGCGCCAGGCCGCTCATGCCTCCGCCGTCCTTCGCGCGAGCTCCGCCAGGTAGTCGAGCCCGCGGATGGCGCGGCTGCCGTACCAGGAGACCATCTCCGCATCGATCCGCAACAGGCGGGCGCTGCACAGCGGGTGGTCGGTCCGGAAGTCCTCCAGGTCCCGCTCGCCGAATGCATAGGGTTCGCTGGCGAACAGCACCAGTTCGGCCCCGCCGAGCAGGCGCGCGTCGAGTTCCACCACCGGGTAGCGGATGGCCGGATCGTCGCCGAGGGTCTCCCATCCCACCAGGGCCAGGGTGCGGGCGATGTAGGTATCGCGGGAGACGGTCATCCAGGGCGCCTTCCAGATGAGGTAGAGGACCCGGCGCGGCGGAAGTTCCGCCACGGTCCCGCGCAGCCGCTCCAGGGCGGCGGAGAAGCGCCCGCACAGGGATTCGGCCTCCGGTTGGCGGCGGAAGATGTGCCCTAGCAGCCGGTAGAGCGCGGGGTTGTCGCCCGGATCGTTGGGATGGGTGACGATGATGTGGGGGATCGGGCCGGCCAGCGACTCCACCAGTTCCCGCGGGTTTTCGTCCACGTTCACCAGCAGGTGGGTGGGGCGCAGCCCCAGCAGGCGGGCGCGGCTGATTTTCTTGGTGCCGCCGACGGCGGGAACCGCTTTCACCGCCGGCTGCGGATGGACGCAGTAGCGGGTGCGGCCGACCACCTGCCCGCCCAGCCCCAGGTCGAACAGCAGCTCGGTGAGGCTCGGGACCAGGGAGACGATCCGCGCCTCGCCGGTGGCGGGCGGGTGGGCGATCCCCAGTGCATCGGTGGGGGTGGCCAAAAAAGAGTCCTCCGGCGCAGGCTGGAGGACTCATCATACCGCCGTCCGTGGCAAACCGTGTCACAGTGAAGCGGAGACCCGTCGGGGTCTCCAGGGAGGCACCTCGGAATCCTGGCGGATGCCTCGGTGGCCGCCCGGTAGCGGGCCGCCCGCCGGGGGGGGTGGCGGGCGGCCCGCGGAGGGCTCAGGAAGGGGTCAGGCGCTGGCCCCGCCGGGGAGCATGCGCCGCAGCACGCTGTCCCTGGCCACGAAGTGGTGGAACAGGGCGGCGGCCGCGTGCAGGCCCACCAGGACCATGATGGCGACCCAGGTGATCTCGTGGGCCTCCTCGGCGAACTCCTTCAGATCGTGGCTCTCGCCCACCAGGTCGGGCAGGGAGAAGAGGCCGAATACCTCGATGGGGTGGCCGCCGGCCATGGACATCACGTAGCCGGTGATGGGCATGGCGAACATGCAGATGTACAGAAGAATGTGCAGGATGCCCGCCATTCTCTGCTGCAACGGGCTCAGGTCGGCGGCAGTGGCCGGCGCCGGGCTCACAAAGCGCCAGCCGACCCGGGCCAGGACCAGCAGCAGGGCGGTCACGCCGAGGGACTTGTGCAGGCCGATGAGCTCGAACTTGTCCGGCCCCTTGGGCAGATCCTCCATGGACTCGGCGATGAGGTAGAGTGCGATGAACAGGATCAGCATGCCCCAGTGCAGAAGCTGGGCAACGGCGCCATAACGATCTTCCGTGTTACGCAGGTTCATGACGGTTTCCTTGGATTCCGGGAAAAGGGCGCACCGCGGTGAGAGGTTGCGAGTGGGTGCCAGTCTACCCGGGAAATATGAAACGAACCTTAAAGGTGGCCCCAGGCAGGCGGGCACGGCTGCATCCGCGGCCGTTCTGTGCGCGGGCAACGCCCGGCGGGCGAGGTGCCGCGGCTCTCCATGGGCGGGCCGCAACGGCGTCGGCGGGTAAGGCGGCCCGGGGCCGCGGATTCGCCCGGGCATGCATCCGGGCGGTTGCGCGGGTGTGGCGCTGCGGGTGGTCCCGCCCCGGGCGCCCGGGGCGGGACGCCGTCTCAGGCGCTGTCGACCAGCAGCGGATAGGCGCCGTCCTCGTCGTGCACCTCGGCGCCCGTGA
>JAQVKR010000283.1 GCA_028694565.1 Gammaproteobacteria bacterium
TGATGTCAGGCGCCCTGGTCATGTGGATGGCGGCGGGCTTCGCCATGCTCGAGGCGGGCCTGGTGCGGTCGAAGAACACCGCCGAGATCCTGACCAAGAACATCGTGCTGTTCGCCATCGCCAGCATCATGTACCTGCTGGTGGGCTACCAGATCATGTACGGTGACGGCATCAGCTCGGTCATTCCCGGGCTGGGCTTCCTCATCGGCGACGACAACACCGTCGAGGCGGTGCTGGCCGGCGGCGATGACGCGCCCTACTACTCCACCCTGGCGGACTTCTTCTTCCAGGTGGTGTTCGTGGCCACGGCCATGTCCATCGTCTCCGGCGCGGTGGCCGAGCGCATGAAGCTGTGGGCCTTCCTGCTCTTCGCGGTGGTCATGACCGGCTTCATCTACCCGGTGCAGGGCTACTGGAAGTGGGGCGGCGGGTTCCTCGACGAGCTCGGCTTCCTCGATTTCGCCGGCTCCGGCGTGGTGCACCTGGCGGGCGCTGCCGCGGCCCTGGCGGGCGTGCTCCTGCTCGGCGCGCGCAAGGGCAAGTACGGCCCCAACGGCGAGATCCACGCCATCCCCGGCGCCAACCTGCCGCTGGCGACCCTCGGCACCTTCATCCTCTGGCTGGGCTGGTTCGGCTTCAATGGCGGCTCCGAGCTCAAGGTCTCCGACGTGGCCGAGGCCAACGCGGTGGCGATGGTGTTCGTCAACACCAACATGGCCGCGGCCGGCGGCGTGGTGGCGGCGCTCATCACCGCCCGCATCCTGTTCGGCAAGGCCGACCTGACCATGGCGCTCAACGGCGCCCTGGCGGGCCTGGTGGCCATCACCGCCGAGCCGCTCACCCCCGCCCCGCTGCTGGCCACGGCCATCGGCGCGGTCGGCGGCGTGCTGGTGGTGTTCTCCATCATCACCCTCGACAAGCTGAAGATCGACGACCCGGTGGGCGCCATCTCGGTGCACGGGGTGGTGGGCATGTGGGGGCTGATCGCCGTGACCCTGTCCAACGGCAAAGCCAGCCTCGGCGCCCAGCTGACCGGTCTCGGCACCATCTTTGCCTGGGTGTTCGGCACCTCGCTGGTGGTGTGGTTCGTCATCAAGCTCATCATGGGCATCCGCGTGAGCGAGGAGGAGGAGTACGAGGGCGTGGACATCGGCGAGTGCGGGCTGGAGGCCTACCCGGAGTTCGTCGGCAGCCGCGGCGCCAAGTAGCCGGGAATCCGCTCAGGGAGGAACATGGCGGGCGCCTGCGGGCGCCCGCTTTCATTTCTGTGACGGGGGTCACGCAGGGGCACGGCGTCCCGCGGTCTATGCTTTAATAATACGGTCGGATATGGTCCTGGTGGCGGCGGGCCGGCTGTCACGGGACGCAACGCATCCCGAGAGGAACGAGAAACGCGCGCCGCGGCCTGCCGCGGCGCGCCTGCCTGACTGGAGATGTACCCATGGCCTGGCACGGGCGGCTCGGTCGCCCCCACCACGTGCCCGGTCCCGCCCGTTCCCGGGTGGGGCGGGTCCCGTGAGGATCGCGCCGCGGTTGTCGCTGCTGGTCGTACTGGCGGCGGCCGGCGTTGTGGGCATGGCGGTCTCCCTCGATCGCCTCGATCGCCTGCACCAGCACGAGGCGCGGCTGTTGCGGGGCATCGCCGCGTTCCAGGCGGCGCTCGCGACGGGGGAGCCGCAGGCCGCTCCGGAGGCGGCGGGAATGGCGCTCGATGCGCTCAGCGCGGAGCCCGATGCCCTCGGCCGGCGTTCCGGGCTGTCCTCCGCCTATCGGCAGTGGCTCCGGGACCAGGCGTATCTGGCCGACACCGGAGCCCGCCTGGATGCCGCCGCCACGAATTTCCACGACGCCCTCGCCGGGCGCGCCGGCCTGGCCCCGGGCAGTCGCCGGGAAGCGCTGTGGACGCTGACCCGGCACACCCTGCTCGCGCACCAGGCCGTGGCGGCCTACGAGCAGGCCTCCATCCCCCTGCTGGATGCCATCGGCGCCGCTCCCGATCTGCGCGAGGCGAGCCGGGCGCTGGTCGCCGCCGTGGAGGCCTACGGGACCCGGCGTGCCGAGGTGGAGGCCGGAACCCGGGTCCTGCTGGAGGGGATGGACCGGCTGGCCCGCGAGGCCGGCGCCGCCACCGACAGCCGGGCCGGACAGCTGCGCCGCTGGCGTGACCTGGGGATCGCCACCCTCGTTCTGGTGCTGTTGAGCACGGGCTGGGTGGTCAGCCGCTCCATCACCGTGCCCCTGGGGCGCCTGCGGCGGCAGCTGGAGGCGATCTCCTGCGAAAACCTCGACTCCGGAGCGCCGCTGCCCGGGGGCGGGGAGTTCGCGGAACTGGATTCGGCCCTCGAGCACCTGGCCGGGCGCCTGCGCGCCACCCGCAGCGCGCTGGAGGCGCGGGTCACCGAGCGCACGGCGGCGCTGGAGGCGGCCAACCTGAGCCTGCGCGAGGAGGTGGGCGAGCGCCGCCGGGCCGCGGAGCGCCTGCTGCTGGCCGGCAAGGTGCTGGAATCCGCCAGCGAGGCGGTGCTCATCACCCGGCCCGACGCCACCATCATCCACGTCAACCCCGCCTTCACCCAGATCACGGGCTACAGCCCCGAGGAGGCCATCGGGAACAAGCCCAGCCTGATGCGATCCGGCCGCCACGACGAGGCCTTCTACCGCGCCATGTGGGAGTCGCTGCATGCGCGCGACAGCTGGCAGGGCCAGGTCTGGGACCGGCGCAAGGACGGGCGGATCTACCCCAAGTGGCTCACCATCAACGCGGTGCGCAACGAGGCCGGCGAGCTGACCCACTACGTGGGGTTGTTCAGCGACATCACCGGCATGAAGGAGAACGAGTCCCGGCTGCAGCAGCTGGCCCACCACGATCCGCTCACCGGGCTGCCGAACCGGAACCTGTTCTGGGACCGCCTCGGGCAGGCCATGGCCGTGGCGGATCGGGGCGGGCAGCACGCGGCGCTGCTGCTGTTCGACCTGGATCGCTTCAAGCAGGTCAATGATCAGCACGGCCATCCGGTGGGTGACGCATTGCTCGCGGGGGTCGCGGAGCGCATCGGGGAGTGCGTGCGCAAGACCGATACCGTGGCCCGCCTCGGGGGCGACGAATTCTGCGTGGTGCTCAGCGAGGTGGACGATCGTGCCCGCGCCGCCCGGGTGGCGGAGAAGATTGTCGCGAGCCTTGAGGCGCCCCTGCAGGCGAACGGCCGGGAGCTGTTCATCAGCGCCAGCGTGGGCATCGCCCTTTACCCGGACGACGCCCGCGATGCCGAAACGCTGCTGCGCTGTGCGGACATGGCCATGTACCAGGCCAAGTCCCAGGGGCGGGGCCGGCACGCCTTCTTCGGCTCCGCATTGCGCGAGAGCGCCTACCAGCGGATCGGGCTGGAGCGGCGGCTGCAGGACGGCCTGGCGCAGGACCGGTTCCGGCTCCTCTACCAGCCGCAGGTCCATGCCGGGGACGGGCGGATCAGCGGTTTCGAGGCTCTGTTGCGCTGGGACGACCCCCTCGAAGGCCTGGTGGGGCCGGGCCGGTTCCTGGCGGTGGCCGAGGAGATCGGCCTCATCCGCGACCTGGGGCGCTGGGTGCTGAACGAGGCCTGCCGCCAGGCCGCGGCCTGGGAGCAGGCCGGCCGGTCGCTGGAGCGGATCGCGGTGAACCTGGCGCCGCGGCAGCTGCTGGAGCCCGCCGATCTGTCCGCCGACGTGGAAGCGGCGCTGCGCCGCAGCGGACTGAAGCCGGAGCGCCTGGCCCTGGAGCTGACCGAGGCCCAGCTCTCCGAGTCGGCGGCGGCGCATCTCCAGCACCTGCGCGGGCTGGGCGTGCAGGTGGTGCTGGACAACTTCGGCAGCGGCGTGACCTCCCTGGCGCAGCTGCGGCGCATGCCCATCGACGGGCTGAAGCTGGACCGGGCGCTGGTGCGCGAGCTGCCCGGCAACCGGGAGCATGCCGCCATCGCCACCGGCATCATTCACCTGGCCCGGGAGCTGGGCCTGTGGTTGGTGGCCGAGGGAGTGGAGACCGCGGCCCAGCTGGCGTTCCTGACCCAGCACGGCTGTCCCCTGCTGCAGGGCCACTATCTCGCCACGCCCCAGCCCGCGGCGGTCTGGGACGAGGCCGGCGAGCGCCTGCCGGGCGCGTCCGGGGAGCGGCCGTGATCACGGACCGCGCGGCGCGCGCCGCCGGGTAGCGCCCCGGCGCCGGTATCGCCCCCGCCGAGAACCCCCCGGCCATGGCAGTGGCGGCGCCGCCCGCGTTGTGCCATGAATTGTATGATCCGAACCGGCAGCTCCCGAGGCGCCATGCACCCGCCCGAATCCTCCCCGCTTGCCGCCCTCCCGGCCGCGCGCGCCTTCAGCGGCTGGGTGACCCTGGCCACGGCGGCGCTGCTGCTGCTCTTCGCCGGCTTCAGCTGGCTGCAGT
>JAQVKR010000284.1 GCA_028694565.1 Gammaproteobacteria bacterium
CCCCTTCCTGGTGCTCAACAAGATCGACCTGCCGGAGCCCGGCGAGCTGGCGGAGCTCGAGGAGAGCCTCGCCGTCTATCCCAGCATCGGCTACGAGCTGATTCCCGCCAGCACCGTGACCGCCCATGGGCTGGACGCCCTGCGCGCGGCCCTGGGCGGCCATACCAGCGTGCTGGTGGGACAGTCGGGGGTGGGCAAGTCGTCCCTGATCAACTGCCTCATCCCCTCGGTGGAGGCGCGCACCGCCGCGCTGTCCGAGGCCACCGGCAAGGGCATGCACACCACCACCACCGCCCGGCTCTATCGCCTTCCCGGCGATGGCGGCCTCATCGACTCCCCCGGGGTCCGCGAGTTCGCGCTCGGGCATATCCCCGCCGCGGAGGTGGGGCCGGCATTCGTCGAATTCCGGCCCTTTCTCGGCCATTGCCGCTTTCGCGACTGCGCCCACCGCGACGAACCCGGCTGCGCCCTGCGCGGCGCCGTGGACAGCGGCGCCATCGACCCCCGGCGCCTGGCGAGCTATCACCGCATCGTCGCCTCCCTCGCCGGATGAGGGCCGGGGCCGCACAGACCGGGCCGCACCGGGGACGACAACCGGGTTTCTTACAACGGACCCCGATTTCCGATAAAATTGAATGTCTTTGCGTTCCCCTGGAGTCCTGGTGACCGACGCCCCCCTGCCCCCGCTCATCGAGCCCGAGGCACTGGAAGCCCTGCTCGGCCGCGACGATCTGCTCGTCGTCGACCTGAGCCGCGGCGATGTCCACGCCCGCGCCCACGTGCCGGGCGCCGTCCCTCTGGAGTACGGACGCCTCGTGCTGGGCGCGCCCCCCGCGCCGGGGCGGCTGCCCGACCCCGAACGCCTGCGGCAGGTGCTGGGTGAAATCGGCGTCTCCCCGGAGCGGCGGCTGGTGGCCTACGACGACGAGGGCGGCGGCAAGGCCTGCCGCCTGCTGTGGACCCTGTCGCTGTTCGGCCTCGGCGGCAGCCTGCTGAACGGCGGCCTGCACGCCTGGGCCAACGAGAAGCACCCCCTGGAGCAGGCCCGCAACACGCCCGCGGCCACCACCATCGACGCCCCCTTCGACCCGTCCCCGGCGGTGGAGGCCGATGACCTGCTGGCCCGTCTCGGCGACCCGGAGCTGGCGCTGCTCGATGCCCGCAGCGCCGAGGAGTTCAGCGGCGAGCGGCGCTACGCCATGCGCGGCGGGCACATCCCGGGGGCGGTGAACCTGGACTGGCAGGCCACCCTCGACCCGGACCGCAACCTGCGGCTGCGGCCGGAGCCCGAGCTGCGCGCGCTGCTCGCCGCGCGGCACATCACCCCGGAGCGGGAAGTGGTCTGCTACTGCCAGACCCACCACCGCTCCTCCCACAGCTGGTACGTGCTCAAGCTGCTGGGCTACCCGCGGGTGAAGGGCTATCCCGGCTCCTGGGCCGAGTGGGGCAACCGGCTGGACACGCCGGTGGAGGAGTAGGACCGGTGCGCGATCGTCTGCTCTGCCTGCCGCAGCACCTGCTGCCCCAGCATACCGTGTCCCGGCTCGCCGGCCGGCTGGCCGAGTCCCGCAACCCCTGGTTCAAGGACCGCCTCATCGGCTGGTTCGCGCGCCGCTACGGCGTCGATCTCGGCGAGGCGGCGCAACCGGACCCGCGCGCCTACCCCGACTTCAACAGCTTTTTCACCCGCGCCCTGCGTCCCGGCGCCCGGCCGCTCCCGGAGCCGCCCGGGGCGGTGGCCTGCCCGGTGGACGGGGCGGTGAGCCAGGCCGGCGCGGCCAGCGGCGGCCGGCTGCTGCAGGCCAAGGGGCACGACTACACCGTGGCGGCGCTGCTGGGCGGGGATCCGCGGCTGGCCGCGCCCTTCCACGGCGGCAGCTTCGCCACCCTCTACCTGTCGCCGCGGGACTACCACCGCATCCACATGCCCTTGGACGGGCGCCTGGTCACCATGCTCCACATTCCCGGGCGCCTGTTCTCGGTGAATCCGCTGACCGCCCGCGGCGTGCCGGGGCTGTTCGCCCGCAACGAGCGGGTCGTCGCCCTGTTCGAGACCGCCGCCGGCCCCATGGCCGTGGTGCTGGTGGGCGCGGTCATCGTGGCGAGCATCGAAACGGCCTGGGCCGGGATCGTCACCCCGCCCAGCGGACGCGAAATCCGCCGCTGGGACTACCCGCCCGGCGAGGTGAAGCTCGCCCGCGGCGCCGAGCTGGGCCGCTTCCGGCTCGGCTCCACCGTGATTGTCCTGTTCGCCCCGGGCGCGGTGACGCTCGAATCCAACCTGGCCCCCGGCGCCGAGGTCCGCATGGGCCAGCCGCTGGGATGGCTGTCCGGCGGTGGCGATGACGCCTGAGCCACCCGTCCCGTCTGTTCAATCCCGAGAGGTTCCGCACGTGATCAAGAGCCTGTTTCCCGATCTGTCCATCCGGGGCAAGCGCCTCCTCCCCGTCGTCCAGGGCGGCATGGGCGTGGGCGTGTCCGCCCACCGGCTGGCCGGCACGGTGGCACGCGAGGGCGCGGTGGGCACCATCGCCAGCATCGACCTGCGCTGCCTGCACGCGGACCTGATGGAGCGCACCCGCCGCTCGCGCGACGCGAAGCTGATCGATGCGGCCAACCTGGAGGCGCTGGATCGGGAGATCCGCACCGCCCGCGCCATCGCCGGTCCCGACGGATTCATCGCCGTGAACGTGATGAAGGCCGTGGACAAGCATGCCGACCTGGTGCGCCAGGCCTGCGAGAGCGGCGCCGACGCCATCGTCATGGGCGCCGGCCTGCCCTTCGACCTGCCCGACCTGGTGGCCGGGCACGAGGACGTGGCGCTGATTCCGATCCTCTCCGAGGAGCGCGGCGTGCGCGCGGTGCTGAAGAAGTGGATGCGCAAGGGCCTGCTGCCCGACGCCATCATCATCGAGCACCCCCGCTACGCCGGCGGCCACCTGGGCGCGACGCGCATCGACGAGGTGGCCAGCCCGCGCTTCGATTTCGGGCGGGTGTTCGAGGAGGTGCGGAAAATGTTCACCGAACTGGGCCTGGCCATGGATCGCATTCCCCTCATCGCGGCCGGCGGCGTCAACTCCTTCGATCGCATCCGCGAGATATTCAACTGGGGCGGCAACGGCGTCCAGCTGGGCACGCCCTTCGCGGTCACCGAGGAGAGCGACGCCCACGTCAACTTCAAGCGCATCCTGGCCGAGGCGCTGCCCCAGCAGATCGTCACCTTCATGAGCTCCGCCGGCCTGCCGGCCCGCGCCGTGCTCACGCCGTGGCTGGAGAAGTACCTGAAGCGCGAGGAAAAGGTGCGCGCCCGGGCAACGGCCGAGCGGGCCGGCTGCGCCGGCCATTTCGAGTGCCTCAGCCACTGCGGCCTCAAGGACGGCAACCCCCGGGCGGGACAGTTCTGCATCGAGCGGCAGCTCGCCGCGGCGGTGGAGGGCAACGTGGAGAAGGGGCTGTTCTTCCGCGGCTCCGAGCCGCTGCCCTTCGGCCCCGACATCCGCCCGGTGCGGGAGCTGCTGGAGTACCTGCTGACGGGGCTGCGACCCGCCGGCCACCACCCCGCGTAGGAAAAGACCGCTGAAGAGACCTTCGAACCACGAAGACACGAAGGTCACGAAGTGGAATTGGATGATGGGTGATGAAGGAGGGACAGGACGTCGTCTCCCCCATCACCCATCAGCCATCACCCATCAGCCATCACCCATCACCCATCACCCATCACCCATCAGCCATCACCCATCACCCATCACCCATCACCCATCACCCATCACCCATCACCCATCACCCATCATTCTGGGAACCGGCAACTGCTGACCGCTACCTGCATCATCTGTTATCCGCTCCCCGCCCCGCGGGATTCCATCAGGCCCGCTCCACGGGGAACGCCAGGACCTCGTCGATGTGGCCGGCGCCGAGCGCCAGCATCACCAACCGGTCGAAGCCCAGCGCCACCCCGGCGCAGGGGGGCAGGCCCGCCTCCAGCGCCGCGATGAGGCGCTCGTCGGCCGACACGGCGGGCAGGCCCATGGCCGTGCGCAGCGCCAGGTCGGCCCGGAACCGCTCCGCCTGCTCCCGGCTGTCGGTGAGCTCGTGGTAGCCGTTGGCCAGCTCCACCCCCTCCACGAACACCTCGAAACGCTCCGCCAGCGGCGGCGCGCCGGGGCGAATCCGGGCCAGGGCCGCCTGGCTGGCCGGGAAGTCGTACAGGAACGCGGGACGCCCCCGGCCGAGCGCCGGCTGCACCCGGTGGGAGAGCAGCAGGCTCAGCCAGCCGTCGCGGTCCTCCGGCGCCAGGCCGCAGCCGGTGCCGAGCTCGCCCGCCGCGCGGCGCAGGGCGCTCACGCCATCCCGGTGGGGGTCCACCCCGGCATGGCGGCTGAACGCCTCGGCAT
>JAQVKR010000285.1 GCA_028694565.1 Gammaproteobacteria bacterium
GAGGTGGTGGCCGTCATGCTGGCCCAGCGGCGCGTCGGTCACTACGATCTCGGCGCCCCCGGGCTCGCCGCCCACGGACTGGTCACCAGCACCGAGCCCTGTACCCTGTGCCAGGGCGCTACCCTCTGGTCCGGGGTGCGGTCGCTGATCTGCGGCGCCCGCGACAGCGATGCCCGGGCCATCGGTTTCGACGAGGGTCCGAAGGCCGCGGACTGGGCCGAGGCGCTGGCCGGCCGGGGCATCCGCGTGACCCGGGACATCCGCCGGGACGAGGCCGTGGCGGTGCTGCGCCGCTACCGCGACCAGGGCGGCCTCATCTACAACGCCCGCCGGGAACCCGCCGACTGAGCCGCACCGCTCAGGCGCCGATGAATTCCAGCCCGTTGCCGTGCGGATCGCGGCAGAACAGTGCCGCGCGCCCCGAACGGCTGCGGGTGAAGGGGATTCCGGCCCGCTCCAGGCGTTGCTGCAGGACGCCGATGCCGGTCACCCGCAGGGCCGGATGGCGGTCCTGTCCGCCGTGCCCCGGGCGTTCCGCCGCATCGGGATTCGGCAGCTCGATGAGATGCAGCTGCCGATCGCCGATTTCCAGCCAGGCGCCCGGATAGCCCGGTTCGGGGCGCCGCGGTTCCTCCTCCAGGCCGAGCGGATCCCGGTAGAATTCCAGCGCCCGCCCGGTGTCGGCCACCAGCAGGGCGACATGGTGAATGCCCGCCACCAGCGGTCTCTTCCCCGGCATGTTCACGTCTCCGCACCGGAGGCCGGATCGGCGCCGGCCCGGTGCGCCAGCAGCCCGTGGGCGGCGAAGGTCAGCGCGGTGCAGATCAGGACCACCACCGCCATGGGCAGCGTGGTGCCGTCATGGAACAGGCCCACCAGGTAACCCCCGACGGCCGCGAGCCCCATCTGCAGGAAGCCCAGCAGGGAGGAGGCGGCGCCGGCCATGGTGGGAAAGGGGCCGATGGCGCCGGCCATGCCGTTGGGCATCACCAGTCCCGCGGCCATGAACACGAAGCTGGCCGGGATCATCACCGCCCAGATGCGTTCCACCCCGGCCCATGCCAGCGCGGCCATGGCCAGTCCCGCGGCCACCCCGATCAGGGCCCCGGCCCGGATCAGCCGCTCGATGGGCAGCCGCCGGCCCAGCCGTCCGGAGGCGAAGGTGCCGGTGATGTAGCCGGCCACGACGAACAGGAACACATAGCCGAAGTTGCGCTCCGCCACCCCGAGCACGTCGATGACCACGAAGGATAGGCCGGAGATGACGCTGAACAGGGCGGCGAAGGAGAACGCGACCGACAGGCTGTGGCCCACGAACTCGCGGTGTCCCAGGAGGCGGATGAAGTTGCGCAGGATCCGGCGCGGGCCGGTGGCGCCCGCGTCGCGCCAGCGGTTGGTCTCGGCCAGGATCAGCCAGACCGACAGCAGCACCAGCGCCCCGAAGCCGGCCATGGCGGCGAAGTTGGCGCGCCAGCCGAAGACGGTATGCAGCCAGCCGCCGAGGATCGGCGCCACCGCGGGCACCAGCGCCATGCCGGAGGCCATGAACGAAAGCGCCCGCGCGGCCCGCTCGCGGCCGTAGATGTCGCGCACGATGGCGCGCCCCAGCACCGGGCCCGCGCAGGCGCCCAGCGCCTGCAGGAAGCGGGCGGCGATCAGGGTGGCGATGGAATCGGCGAGGACGCAGGCCATGCTCGCCAGCACGTAGAGCACCAGGCCGCCGAGCAGCACCGGGCGGCGGCCGAGACGATCGGAGAGCGGGCCGTAGATCAGCTGCGCCACCGCGAAGCCCCACATGAACACGCTCAGGGTCAGCTGGACGCTGGACACGTCGGTGCCGAACGCCTCGGTCATGGCCGGCAGCGAGGGCAGGTAGAGATCGGTGGACAGCGGTCCATAGGCCACCAGCGCGGTCAGGACCAGGGCCACGGCGGGGCGTTCCATGGAGGCGGCGGAGCTCATGCCGGCGTGAAGGACCTCAATGAGCCCCGTGCCGCGCCGCGCAGCGCGCACAGGGGAAGGCGAATACGGGGCATCCCGGCACCGTCGGCGACACCGCTCCGGGGGAGCGCTGACCTCCCGGGGCGCGGCCGTCCTCGCATGCGCGGTGATGTTCCCGGAATTTCCACAGGGTCTGTATCGGGGCCTGAGAATCGAACGAGCCATAGTTGACCATGTAGCCCGGACTCGCTCAAGGTCCGCCGGCGCGCCATAATACGCCGCCATGGCCCCCGCATCCCCGCCGACCCTGTCCGCCGCGCTGCTGGCGCGCATCTTCGCGCCTTTCGCCCTGGGGTACTTTCTCTCCTACCTGTTCCGCGCCGTGAATGCGGTCATCGGTCCCGCGCTCGGCGCCGAGCTGGCCCTGGACGCCGGAGTGCTGGGGCTGCTGACCAGTGCCTATTTCCTCGCCTTCGCCGCCTTCCAGCTGCCCCTGGGCATCCTGCTCGACCGCTACGGCTCCCGCCGCACCGAGTCGATGCTGCTGCTGTGCGCCGCGGCGGGGGCGTTCGTCTTCGCCCGGGCGGAGAGCGTGGCCGGCCTGGTGGCGGGGCGGGCGCTCATCGGCTTCGGCGTCTCCGCGTGCCTGATGGCCGCGTTTCATGCCTTCGTGCACTGGTTCCCCCGCGAGCGGCTGCCCCTGGTCAACGGCCTGCAGCTGGGTGCGGGCGGCCTGGGGGCGCTGGCGGCCACCGCGCCGGTGGAGCTGGCCCTGGAGGTCACCGACTGGCGCGGGGTGTTCCTGGTCCTGGTGGCGCTGACCGTGGCCGTGGCGGCACTGATCTTCACGGTGGTCCCGGAGCGCGGGCGGGCGTCCGGCGACGGCGGCAGCCTGGCCGGGCAGTTCCGGGGCGTGGCGCGCGTCTTTTCCAGCCCGCTGTTCCGGCGGGTGGTGCCGTGGACCGTCGCCTCCCAGGCCACGTTCCTCTCCGTGCAGAGCCTCTGGGCGGGCCCGTGGCTGCGGGACGTGGCGGGGCTGGAGGCCGGGCCCGCGGCCACGGTGCTCGCCGCAATGGCCGGGGCGATGGTCGTCGGGTTCGTGCTGACGGGCACGCTGGCCGAGCGGCTCGGGCGGTTCGGCATCCGGCCCATGGCCGTCGCCGGCGGGGGCATGGCCCTGTTCATGGCCGTGCAGGCGCTCCTGCTGCTGGACTGGGCGCCCCTGCGCACCGGGCTGTGGATCCTGTTCGGCTTTTTCGGCACCACCGGGGTGATCAACTACGCCGTGCTCTCCCAGGGCTTCCCGGCGCAACTGGCGGGGCGGGCCAACACCGGCCTCAACCTGCTGGTATTCGTGGCGGCGTTCGGTGCCCAGTGGGGCATCGGCGAAATCATCGATCTCTTCTCGCCCGGCCCCGGCAATGACCCGGTCGGCTACCACGCCGCCTTCGGCCTGCTGCTGCTGCTGCAGCTGCTCGGCATGGCCTGGTTCCTGTGGCGGCCGCATCCACCGACGCCCGACGGCGAGGGGGAGGAATGAGCCGGCCGGTCATCAGCGCCGTCACCCTGGGGGTCGCGGACCTCGACCGGGCCCTGGCTTTCTACCGCGACGGCCTCGGCTGGCCGCTGGCGGGACACTCCCGCGGCGTGGCCTGGCTGGACACGGGCGGGACGCGCCTGGCCCTCCTGCCCGCGGCAGAGCTGGCGGCCTGCGGCGGGGTGGAGGCCGGCAGCGGCGGTGTCCTGCTGTCCCACAATGTCGCCTCGGCCGCGGCGGTGGACGCACTGCTGGAGCGGGCGCGGCGCGCCGGCGCCCGGATACTCCGGCCCGCCGGGGCGATGGAGTGGGGCGGGCGCGCCGGGTTTTTCAGCGATCCCGACGGCCACGCCTGGGAGGTGGTCTGGAACCTCCGCTGGCAGGAGCAGTGACCGTTGCAATCATCCGCACCGGTTCCGTCCGGTGAACCGCAACCCGAGAAGCCGAACCCCGAATCATGCAGACATTGACGGAATTCCTGGAAACGGCGGGCGCGGAGCTGCGCGTCGTCGAAATGGGCCGCCGCGTGCGGCGGGTCCCGCGCGAGGGCTTCCTCGCCTTCGAGCGGGCCGAGCGCCCCTGGCCCTGGCCGCTGCTGCGGCAGGCCTGGTTCGGCGTGCTGCTGCATCCCCGCGGGGGCGGCGCCGAACCCCATGTCTGGTTCCTGCGCCTGCCGCTGGACGAGCTCGGCGGCCTGGTGCAGGCGGCACGGGACGAGTTTCTCCAGCGGCTGGTGGAGGCGCTGGGCCTCGACGGCCGGCCCCCGCGCCCGGAGGCGCTGGGGCGGGACAATCCGCACCTGTTCCAGCCCCGCGAGGAGCGCATGGCGGCGTTCCACGCCCGGGTGGCCCGGGATCTGCGCCGGCCGGCCTCGGTCCATTACCGGCCGCTGCTGAAGTACCTCAGCGGGGAGGCGGGCTGGGAGGCCTGGCG
>JAQVKR010000286.1 GCA_028694565.1 Gammaproteobacteria bacterium
AGGTGGCGGCTGAACTCCAGCCCGTCGGGGTGGTGGGGCTTGAGCACGTCGAGCACCAGGCGTTTGACCTCAACCATCCCTCCCCCTCTTCGTCGCCGTTTCCCTGCATTCAGTGTGGCCTGCTGGGGTGGGACCGGCAAGGCGGCCGGGGCGGCGGCAGCCCGCGCCCGGCTACTCCTCCGGCCCGAGTATCCCGGTGGGCCGGCCGTCGAGGCTGGTGCGGTTCTTCGTCTCCCAGTACTCGCGGATGCCCGCCTCGCCCTTGCGCTCGCTCCAGCGGGTCAGCTCGTCGCGCTGCCCCACGTAGTCGAACAGGGGCACGCCGAAGCCGCAGGAGGTCTGCACCAGATCCACCCGCAGGTCGATGATCTGCCGCGCGCCGGGCTGCTCCGGGAACAGGGGCAGCAGCAGCGCCCACTCTTCGTCGCGGGGATGAACCGCCCGGGCCTGGCCGTAGAGGCGCAGGATCAGGGGGTCCCCCTCGAAGGCGCAGAACATCAGGGTCATGCGGGGGTTCTCCCGCAGGTGGGCGGCGGTCTCGTTGCCGCTGCCGGTGAGGTTCAGCCACGCCACCCGGTCCGGACCGGGCACGCGCAGGCTGTCCATGCCCTTGGGCGATAGATTCACCCGGCCGTCGGCGGCCGCCGTGGCCACGAAGTAGAGCCGCTGGCGCTCGATGAACTCGCGGTGCCTGTCGCTGATGGCGCTGTATTGCCGGCCCATGGCGGAAACTCCTCTGGCTGATTCGGAACGTGGAATGGTGAAATGGATATCCCCCCGCCCGGCCCACGGGGCGATCAGTGGGCGACGGTGCGGGAGAACAGGTGGATCACCAGCACCCCGGCGATGATCAGCGCCATGCCCAGGACGGCGGGAAGATCGGGCGCCTGGCGGAAGGCGACCATGCCCACCAGGGTGATGAGCACGATGCCGAGCCCCGCCCAGATGGCGTAGGCGATGCCCACCGGGATGGTCCGCAGCACCAGGCCGAGGAAGTAGAAGGCGACCCCGTAGCCCGC
The DNA here is from genome assembly GCA_028694565.1 of Gammaproteobacteria bacterium. Lineage (GTDB taxonomy): Bacteria > Pseudomonadota > Gammaproteobacteria > DSM-26407 > DSM-26407 > Thioalbus. The sequence continues at coordinate 1,020 of JAQVKR010000286.1, forward strand.
CACCACGACCAGGCTGGGGACGGGCCGGGTGAAGCCCTCGGCGGCTTTCAGGGCGCTGGTGCCGATGACCTCGGCGACGATGGCGATGAGAAGATAGACGTAGCCCATGGGATGCCTCGGGTTCGGACGGCCTGCCGCGCGGCGGACCGTCATGATAACCCCGCCGCCCCCCGGCCGTCAGGCGCCCGGCCAGCGCATGGCCGCGCCGCGCAGGTGCCCGTGGCGGAGGCGCGAATAGAGCAGTTCGAACAGCAGCGCCCCGGCCAGGAAGCCGGCGAAGATCCACAGCGCGTGGGGGCTGTCCGCGTAGGTCCGCGCCAGCAGCACGCCGAGCGCCCCGAGGCAGGCGGCGGCGCCGATCAGCGGGATGACCGGGCTGCCGCCCGTGCGCGGCGCCAGCCGCGCCGCGGCGGCGTTGGCGACGGCGAAGACCAGCAGGAAGCCGGCGCTGGCGACGATGGCGATGGCGGTGAGGTCCACCAGGTTGGCCACCAGCCCCGCCAGCAGGCCCACGCTGATCACCCCGGAAACCGGCTCGTTCCAGGCCCGGTGGGCGAGGATGTCCGGAAGCTCGCGGTCCCGGGCCAGGATGTAGCCCAGCCGCGCGTTGCCGTAGACCGTGGCGTTGATGGCGGAGAAGGTGGCCAGCAGCGCCGAAACGGACACCAGCGAGAAGCCCAGGGCGCCGAGCGCGGGCCGGGCGGCCTCGGCCAGGGCGAAGTCCTTCACCGCGGCGATGCGGCTCTCGGGCACGGTGCCCACCGTCACCAGCGCCACCAGCACGTAGAGCAGGATCACCAGCACCACCGAGCCGTAGAAGGCGACGGGCAGGTTGCGTTCCGGGTCGCGCACGTCCTCGGCGGAGTTGGCGATGAGCTCGAAACCCTCGTAGGCGACGAAGATGACCATGCCCGCGGCGAGGATGGTCAGGCCGCCGCCCCAGTGCGCCGGCGCCAGCCGGGCCGAATCGACGTACGGCAGCCCGGAGACGATCACCAGCGCCAGCAGCGCCAGCTTGAGCACCACCACCAGGGTCTCGGAGCGGGCCACGGCGGCGGCGTTCAGCAGGTTGATGCCGATGGGCGCCAGGATGGAGAGGGAGATGAGGAGATGGCGCAGCCACGGGCCGTGCCCGGGTCCGAAGAAGGTCCGCGCGTAGGAGGCGAAGGCCACCGCGTAGAGGGCGATGGTCACCAGGTAGCAGAGCCACAGGAACAGGTTGAGGGTGCCGGTGGCCAGGTCGACGCCGAAGGCGCGGTCCACGAACAGGACCGTGCCGCCCTGGCTGGGGAAGCGCAGCGAAAGCCGGACGTAGGAGTGGGCCGTGAGCAGGGCCACCACGCCCGCCAGCGCGAAGGCGACCGCCGTGGCGCCGTGGGCCAGGGAGACCGCCTCGCCCAACACGGCGAAGATGCCCCCGCCCACCATGCCGCCGATGCCGATGGCCATGGCGCCGGGCCAGCCGATGCTCCGTTCCGCCGCGCTCATGTCCTGTCGGAGCCCGAATCGGCGGACCGGTTCCGGAGCGCCTCCAGGATGGCGACGGAGGCCGAGCAGCCGAGCCGGTCGGCGCCCGCCTCCAGCAGGGCCAGCGCCGCCGCCGCGGTGCGGATGCCGCCGGCCGCCTTCACCCCGAGCCGCGTCCCCACCGCATCGCGCAGCAGGCGCACGTCCTCCACCGTGGCGCCGCCGGGGCCGAAGCCGGTGGCGGTCTTGACGAAGCCGGCGCCCGCCGCCTCCGCCAGCGCGCAGGCGCGGCGCTTCTCCGCGTCGGTCCGCCGCCCGCACTCCAGGATCACCTTCACCCCCTTCCCGCCCGCGGCGCGCACGGCCTCCACCACGCCGAGGATGTCGGCCGCCACCGCCGCCTCCTCCCCGGAGCGCAGCATGCCGGCGTGCAGCACCATGTCCACCTCCTCGGCGCCGGCCGCCACCGCCAGGGCCGCTTCCCGGGCCTTGGCCGGCGGCAGGGTGTCGCCGTGGGGAAAGCCGGCCACCGTCACCAGCCGGATGCCCGCGCCGCGCAGCAGCGCCGCGGCCCGCGGCACCCAGGCGGGCGCCACGCACACCCCGCCGCAGCGCCACCGCCGCGCCTCTTGGCACAGGCGCGCGATGTCCGCGGCGGTGGCCCCGGGACGGAGCTCGGTGTGCTCGATGCGCTGGGCGAGATCTGCGGGGGTCACGGGGCGCCCTCTGCCGGTGGCGGAGCGCCCACGATACCACGCCGGGGACGGCGGGCGGCCAGCTCTCCCGCGGCTCAGGCTTCGGCGCCCGGCACCCGCTCCAGGACGATGGCGGCCAGCGGCGGCAGGGTCAGCGCCAGGGAGTGGGGCCGCCCCATCCAGGGCGTCGGCTCCGCGGCCAGGGGGCCGGCGCCGTTGCCCAGGTTGCCGCCGCCGTAGTAGGCGGAATCGGAGTTGAGGCGCTCCCGGTAGCGGCCCGCGGCCGGCACGCCGATGCGGTAGCCGTGGCGCGGCACGGGGGTGAAGTTGAGCACCACCACCAGGAAGTCGTCCCCGTCCTTGCGCAGGAAGCTCAGCACCGACTGGTCGGCGTCGTGGCAGTCGATCCACTCGATGCCCTCCCAGTCGAACTCGTGGCGGTGAAGCGCCGGGGCGTCGTGGTAGAGGCCGTTCAGATCCTTCACCAGCTGCCGCACGCCCCGGTGCAGCGGGTAGTCCAGCACGTACCAGTCGAGGGTCCGGGTGCTGTCCCACTCCAGTCCCTGGCCGAACTCGCAGCCCATGAACAGCAGCTTCTTGCCCGGGTGGAGGTACTGGTAGCTGTAGATGAGCCGCAGGTTGGCGAAGCGCTGCCACTCGTCGCCCGGCATCTTGTTCAGCATCGACCGCTTGCCGTGCACCACCTCGTCGTGGGAGAAGGGCAGCACGAAGTTCTCCGTGAAGGCGTAGAGCATGCTGAAGGTGAGCCGGTCGTGGTGGTACTTGCGGTGCACCGGGTCCTGGGAGAAGTACTCCAGCGTGTCGTTCATCCAGCCCATGTTCCACTTCATGTCGAAGCCGAGCCCGCCCAGATGCACCGGGCGGCTCACCTGGGGCCAGGCGGTGGACTCCTCGGCGAACATGAGAATGCCCGGCTGGGCCTGGTGCACCACCGTGTTGAGCTGGCGCAGGAACCCGATGGCCTCCAGGTTCTCGCGGCCGCCGTAGCGGTTGGGCACCCAGTCGGTGCGGGAGTAGTCGAGGTAGAGCATGGAGGCCACCGCGTCCACCCGCAGGCCGTCGAGGTGGAACTCCTCGAGCCAGTGAGGGCGCTGGAGAGCAGGAAGTTCTTCACCTCGTTGCGGCCGAAGTTGTAGATGAGGGTGGACCAGTCGAGATGCTCGCCGAGGCGCGGGTCCTTGTGCTCGTACAGCTCGCTGC
>JAQVKR010000287.1 GCA_028694565.1 Gammaproteobacteria bacterium
CGCAAGGTGTCCGAACTCTCCGGCGGCAAGCTGCCCGCCCGCTCGGAGATCGACGCCGCCGAGGCGGGCTGGGAGCGCGCCGGGGCCGACGTGGCCAGCGCCGAGGCGTCGGTGGCCGAGGCCCAGTCAACCCTGGAGTCCAACGCGACCGACCTGGAGAAGGCCACCATCGTCTCGCCCATCAACGGGGTGGTGCTGTTGCGCGACGTGGAGCCCGGACAGACGGTGGCCGCCTCGCTGCAGGCGCCGGTGCTCTTCACCCTGGCGGAGGATCTGGCCCGGATGGAGCTGCGGGTCGATGTGGACGAGGCGGACGTGGGTCTGGTCCGCGAGGGGCAGCCGGCGACCTTCACGGTGGACGCCTATCCCGACGTCCAGTTCCCCACCACGGTCACCCAGGTGCGCTACGGCTCCGACACCACCGACGGCGTCGTGACCTACCAGACCGTGATGGCGGTGAACAACGACGATCTGAGCCTGCGCCCCGGGATGACGGCCACCGCCGAAATTACCGTGCAGAAGCGCAGCGGCGTGCTGCTGGTGCCCAACACCGCCCTGCGTTTCACGCCGCCGGCGCAGAACCCGGCGGAGCGCACGGGCGGAAGTGGGTTCATCAGCAGCCTGCTGCCCCGCCCGCCGCGCCGCAGCAACGGCGGCCGTGCGGAGAAGCCGCTCACCCGCGGTGCCGGCAAGCGCGTCTGGGTGCTGAAGGACGGCGCCGCTGAGCCGCTCACCATCACCACCGGCACCAGCGACGGCCGCCTCACCGAGGTGGTGGACGGGCCGCTGGAGGCGGGCATGGCGGTGATCGTGGATCTGCAGGGAACCACGCGATGAGCGCCATCCCCAAGCCCGGGGCCGCGCCGGCGCTCATCGAGTTCCGGGGCGTCACCAAGATCTACGGCCAGGGACAGGCGGCGTTCCAGGCGCTCGACGGCGTGGATCTCACCATCCGCGAGGGCGAGTTCGTGGCCATCATGGGGCCCAGCGGCTCGGGCAAGTCCACGGCCATGAACATCCTCGGCTGCCTCGACTCGCCCACCAACGGCAGCTACCTGTTCCGCGGGGTGCATGTGGAGCGGCTGAGCCGCGACCAGCGCGCCCGCCTGCGGCGCTTCTACCTGGGCTTCGTGTTCCAGGGCTTCAACCTGCTCGCGCGCACCTCGGCGCTGGAGAACGTCGAGCTGCCGCTCATCTACCGCGGCCTGGCGCGGGCCGAGCGCCACCGGCGCGCACTCCAGGCGCTGGAGGCGGTGGGCCTTGCCGAGTGGGCCGATCACACGCCGGCGGAGCTCTCCGGGGGCCAGCAGCAGCGGGTGGCCATCGCCCGCGCCATCGTCACCGACCCGGCGGTGCTGCTCGCCGACGAGCCCACGGGCAACCTGGACACGGCCCGCAGCCGCGAGCTGATGGAACTCATCGCCGGTCTCAACCGAGACCAGGGCATCACCATCGCCATGGTCACCCACGAGCCGGACATGGCGGGGTACGCCGGGCGGCTGGTGCACTTCGTGGACGGCCGGGTGGACTCCGACGAGCCCAACCCGCACAGGAGGTAGGCGCTGATGCTGTGGAACACGCTGGTGCTGGCGCTGCGGGAGATTCGCCGCAACCTCATGCGCTCCTTTCTCACCGTGCTCGGCATCGTCATCGGCGTGGCCGCGGTGATCACCATGGTGACCCTGGGCAACGGCGCCACGGTGATGGTCTCCGAGCAGATCTCCAGTCTCGGCAGCAACCTGCTCATGATCCATCCGGGTAAGCGCATGGGCCCGGGGCGGGACACCTCGGGGGCCAGCAACTTCCGTCTGGCCGACGCCGAAGCCATAGCCCGCGACGTGGCCGCGGTGCGCGCCGTGGCCCCCACCAGCAGCGCCGGCGTCACCGCGGTCTACGCGAACGAGAACTGGTCCACCACCGTGACCGGCTCCAGCGGCGACTACTTCACGGTGGGCAACTGGACCCTGGCCGAGGGGCGCGCCTTCAACGCGGCGGAGCAGCGCGCCGGCACGGCCGTGTGCGTCATCGGCGCGACGGTGCGCAAGCAGCTCTATGGCGGCCAGGACCCCATCGGCACGAAGCTGCGCATGAAGAACTTCTCCTGCGAGGTCATCGGGCTGCTGCAGTCCAAGGGGCAGTCGGCCATGGGCCGCGACCAGGACGACACCATCGTCATGCCCCTGCGCACGGTGCAGCGGCGCCTCGCCGGCAATCAGGACGTGGGGAGCATCATGGTCTCGGTGCGCGACGGTGCCGACACCGCCAAGGCGCAGAGCGACATCGAGCGGCTGATGCGCGAGCGGCGCCACATCGCCGCCAACGAGGACGACAATTTCAACGTCTTCGACACCAGGCAGATCGCCGAGACACTCACCGGCACCACCCGCGTGCTCACGGCGCTGCTGAGCGCGGTGGCGGCGGTGAGCCTGCTGGTGGGCGGCATCGGCATCATGAACATCATGCTGGTGTCGGTGACCGAGCGTACCCGTGAAATCGGTATCCGCATGGCCATCGGCGCCCTGGAGCGGGAGGTGCTGCTGCAGTTCCTGGTCGAGGCGGTGGTGCTCTCCTCGCTGGGCGGGCTGGCGGGCATCCTGCTGGCGGTGGCGGCGTCCCTGGTGCTGGCCGGCGTGATGGGCGTGCCCTTCATTCTCGACCCCGCGATCACCCTGGTGGCGTTCCTCTTCTCGGCGGCGGTGGGGGTGGTGTTCGGCTATTTCCCGGCCCGGCGCGCCGCCCAGCTGGACCCCATCGAGGCGCTGCGGCACGAATGAGGCCCCCAGCGCGCGCCCGTTTGTCGAGGCCGGGTTCATCGTGAGAGGGTGATTTCTCACCCGCACGACACGCAGGCCGCGAAGTCGAACTCAGGAGCGCCGCATGGTCTGGGCGCCGGAACCATGGGGCCTGAGGCCCGCTTCATCAGGCACTTCGCGTCTGCCGTGGCCGGCGGGCGCCGCCGGTCGGGACGAGGCGGACGACGTGTTCACTTCACACGCGTGGGGCCCCGATCTCATCTCCGGATCAGTTCGAGGAACTCGGCCCGGGTGGAGGCGTTGCGCTCGAAGGTGCCGCGCATGGCGCTGGTGATGGTGGAGCTGTTCTGCTTCTGCACGCCGCGCATCATCATGCAGAAGTGGCTGGCCTCGGTCACCACCGCCACGCCGTGGGCGTTCATGATCTCCATCAGCGCATCGGCGATCTGGTTGGTCATGCGCTCCTGCACCTGCAGGCGCCGGGCGAAGACATCGACGATGCGGGCGATCTTGCTCAGGCCGATGATCTTCCCGTTCGGGAGATAGGCCACGTGGGCCCGGCCGAAGAACGGCAGGACATGGTGCTCGCACAGCGAGTAGAACTCGATGTCCTTCACCAGCACCATCTCCTTGCAGTCGTCCTCGAACACCGCGCCCTTCACCACCTCCTCGGCGGTGACGCCGTAGCCGCTGGTGAGGAAATCCATCGCCTTGGCCACCCGCAGCGGGGTGCGCGTGAGCCCCTCGCGCCGGGGATCCTCGCCCAGGCGCACCAGCATGCCGTGAACCAGGCTCTCGAAGTGCTCGTCGTAGGTCTCGTCGGCCTCGGCATCCAGGTTCGCCGCGTAGTGCCCGCCCTTCACGATGTCGGTCTTGAGCCGCTTGCTGCTGTCCATTCTTCTCTCCTGCAGGGCCTGTACCGGGTGATTCGGAGCGCGCGCGGCGCCGTGCCGGCTTGATCTGGATTCTGAGTATCTTACCCTCGTAAGGGCGGGTAAACCGAGTCTGCGGCCGTTGCGAACAGGATGAATTCACCCGCCGGCCACCGCGGGCCGGGCAAGGATACCGAACCGACCCCATCTCCGCGTGCCCAGTATATAGGGCTCGCGCGTGGTTTTTTACACAAGCCTTACAGGGACTTTCATATGCACGGGACCCGTTACATCCGCTCCGCGATTCCCATCATCCTGCTGCTTCTGGTGCTCCAGCCGTGCATTCCCGCTTCGGCCGGCGCGCAAGCGGCCACCGAGGCGCCCGCCGCCGAGGCGGAGGTGGAGGCCCTGATCCAGGTGCTGGAGAATCCCGACGCCCGTGCGCGGCTGCTGGAGCGCCTGCGCGAAACCGCGCCGGTTGCCGAGGGCGAGGCGAACGCCGCCGCGCTCCAGGGCGTCACGGCCGATCTGCTCGGGCGCGTTTCCCGGCGTTTCGACGCTCTGGCCGCGGAGCTTCGGAGCGTGGCAGGTGTCGTGGGCGAGCTGCCGCTGCTTATCGAGCGCCTGCCCCGGCAATGGTCCGATTCCGAGCGGCGCGGCTTCTGGCTCTCCGTGCTGGGCAACCTCGCCCTCACCCTCGGCGCCGGCTACCTGGCCTGGGTGCTGCTGCGGCTGCTGACGCGGCGCCCGCGCCGGGCGCTGGCCGGACGCG
>JAQVKR010000288.1 GCA_028694565.1 Gammaproteobacteria bacterium
CGGGTGACCTCCTCTTCCTTCACCCCCAGCTGCTCGACCACGATCTTCTTGACGCGCTCTTCAATAGTGCTCATGACAGGATTGTCCTCCTAAACGCACGGGATGCAGCTCGATAACTGCGGTTGGTAGTTTATAAAAACGCCGATAAGTTGCAAGGCGATTTGCCCCTCCCTCCCGGATCGGCGGCCGCCCCGGGGCCTTCCCGGGGCACCCGGGTTTCTCGCCCAGTCCATTGATATGTCGGGGCATTTCCTCAGCCCATGTACATCCCGCCATTGACATGGAGGGTCTCGCCGGTGATGTAGCCGGCACCCGGGGAGGCCAGGAACGCCACCGCGGCGGCGATCTCGGCGGGCTGCCCCAGGCGGGCGAGCGGTATCTGTCCCAGCAGGGCGGTGCGCTGATCATCGGGCAGCGCGCGGGTCATGTCGGTGTCGATGAAGCCGGGCGCCACGGTGTTCACGGTCACGTTCCGGCTCCCCACCTCGCGGGCCAGCGCCCGGGTGAAACCCATCACGCCGGCCTTGGCGGCGGCGTAGTTGGTCTGTCCGGCGTTGCCCATGGCGCCCACCACCGAGGCGATGCTGATGATGCGGCCCCAGCGCGCCTTCATCATGCCGCGCAGGCAGGCCTTGCTCATGCGGTAGACCGAGGTGAGATTGGTGTTGAGAATCGCCTCCCACTCCTCGTCCTTCATGCGCATGAGGAGGTTGTCGCGGGTGATTCCGGCGTTGTTGACCAGGATGTCGGGAGTGCCCGATTCCCTGCCCATGGCGTCGAGCAGGGCGCTGACCGATCCGGCGTCGGAGACGTCCAGCGTCATCCCGCGCCCCTCGACGCCCTGCTCCGCCAGCGCCGCGGTGATGGCCTCGGCGCCCCGGTCCGAGGTGGCCGTGCCCACGACCATCGCGCCCTGCCGCCCCAGCTCCAGGGCAATTGCCTGTCCGATCCCGCGGCTGGCGCCGGTGACCAGAGCGATTTTTCCTTCCAGCATCGTCATGGTTGAGTTCCCGGTTGGTGGCGTGCCGCGGTCGCGGGGGGTTCCCGCCGCCCTGCAGCCCGGTGGCGGGGTTCAGAATCTGACCAGCGCAGAACCCCAGGTGAATCCCCCGCCGAAGGCTTCCAGCAGCACCACGTCGCCCGCCTTGATGCGGCCGTCGCGCACCGCCTCGTCCAGCGCCAGGGGCACCGACGCGCCGGAGGTGTTGCCCTGGTCCTCGATGGTCACCACCACCCGCTCCATGGGCATGCGCAGCTTCCTGGCGGTGGCCTGGATGATGCGGATGTTGGCCTGGTGCGGGACCAGCCAGTCCACGTCGTCGCGGGTCATGCCGTTCGCCTCGAGGGTCTCGTCGACGATCCGGCCCAGCGTGTTGACGGCCACCTTGAACACTTCGCTGCCGAACATCCGCATGTGCGGCCTGCGCCCATCGGCCTCCTGGCCCTCCAGCGGATTGGGCACGTAGAGCAGATCCTTGTAGCTGCCGTCGGCGTGGATGTGGGTGGAGAGAACACCCGGCTCATCCGACGCTTCCAGCAGCACGGCGCCGGCGCCGTCGCCGAAGATGATGCAGGTGCCCCGATCGGTCCAGTCGAGGATCCGGGAGTTCGCCTCGCTGCCGATCACCAGCGCGGTGCCGGCCGCGCCGGTGCGGACGAACTGATCGGCGATGCTGAGCCCGTAGGCGAAACCGGCGCAGGCGGCCTGCACGTCGAAGGCCGCGCAGCCGTTGCGGATGCCGAGACGCTCCTGCACCAGGCAGGCGGTGCTGGGAAAGATGCGGTCGGGGGAACTGGTGGCCACGATGATGAGCCCCACGTCCTCCGCTGTCCGGCCGGCCGCCTCCAGTGCCCGCCGGGCGGCGATCTCGGCCATGCTGGAGGCGGTTTCGTCCGCTCCGGCCACATGGCGGCGGCGAATGCCGGTGCGCTCCACGATCCACTGGTCGGTGGTATCCACCAGCTTCTCCAGGTCCGCGTTGGTCCGGACCTGTTCCGGCAGGTAGCCGCCGGTGCCGATTATCCGTGAGTATTTCAAACCGCCCGCCTTTCCAGTAGCAGTGAACTGAGTTGATGGCTGATGCGTTCCGGAACGTTCTTCTGCGCCTCGCGCCGGGCCACCCGGATAGCGTTGGCGAAGGACAGTTCATCGGCGCTGCCGTGACTCTTCACCACGATGCCCTGCAGCCCCACCAGACTGGCGCCGTTGTAGCGGCGCGGGTCGACCCGATCGCGGAATGCCCGCAGCGCCGGCAGGGCCAGCAGGCCGGCGATCCGGGTCAGCCAGCTCCGGTTGAACTCCTGGCGCATGAAGTGGCTGATCATCTTGGCCACCCCCTCGCTGGTCTTCAGGGCCACGTTGCCGACAAAGCCGTCGCAGACCACCACGTCCGCGCTGCCCTTGTAGATATCGTCCCCCTCCACGTACCCGATGTAGTTGATGGCATCGGAACCGGACAGCAGGGCGGCCGCCTCCTTGACCTGCTCGTTGCCCTTGATGGCCTCCTCGCCGATGTTGAGCAGGCCCACCCGCGGCCGGGCATTGCCGTCCACCGCCGCCACCAGCACCGAGCCCATGACCGCGAACTGGAACAGGTGCTCGGCGCTGCAATCGACGTTGGCGCCCAGATCCAGGACATGGGTATGTCCCGTGATGGTGGGCAGGGCGGTGATGATGGCCGGTCTGTCAACGCCCGGCAGGGTCTTGAGGACGTAGCGCGCCGTCGCCATCAGGGCGCCGGTGTTGCCGGCGCTGACACATGCGCCGGCCTCCCCCTGCTTGACCAGGTTGATGGCCACGCGCATGGAGGAGTCTTTCTTGTTGCGCAGCGCCTGGGCCGGCGGCTCGTCCATCTCCACCTTCTGCGAGGCGTGATGAACCCGCAGGCGATCGTCCCCGACACGCCCGCGGGAGTTGAGCTCGCGTTCGAGAACCTCGCGATCGCCCACCAGGATGATGCGCAGCTCCGGCTCCCTGTCCAGCTGCTTCAGCGCAGCCGGGACCACCACGGATGGCCCGTGGTCGCCACCCATGGCGTCCAGGGCGATCGTCGTGGAACTCAACGCTTACTCGGCCTTTCCGGTGTCGATCTTGCGGCCACGGTAATAGCCGTCGGGGCTCACGTGGTGGCGCAGATGGGTCTCGCCGCTGGTGGGCTCGATGGACAGAGCCTTGCTGGTCAGGGCGTCGTGGGCGCGGCGCATGCCACGCTTGGAACGGGTCTTTCGATTCTGCTGAACGGCCATTACCGGGTCACTCCCGAAAAATATCAGTCACTGTCTTTCTTCAGTGCCGCCAATACGCTGAACGGATTCTCCCGCTCCGGCGCGGCACTGGGCTCAACTTCTTCCTGTGTCTCTTGCGGCTCGCCGGCGGCGGGACACGCATCGAGCTCATGCATGGGCGCGAACGGCAGCGCCAGCAGCAGTTCATCCTCGACCAGGGTGGCCAGGTCGAGAGGTTCGCCGGTGGCGATGAGAGGATCGCGATCGCCGTGCAGCGATCGCGCCGCCTCGTCGCTGGGGACAATCTCCAGCTCGACCGGCTGCTCCAGCTCCAGCTCCATGGGCCGAAGACAGCGCTGGCAGACGACCGACACCCGGGCCCGCAGCCTGCCGCGCACGTAGCGCATCCGGCCCTCCCCCGTGCCGAACTCCAGCGCGACCTCCACCACACCCGCATCGTCCGTCAGACAGCCGCACAGCCGGGTGAGGTCCGCCAGCGGCAGATCGCCCTCCACCCGCGTACCGGCCCGAGCCAGCGCGACAGGGTCGATCAGCTTCGGCAGCGGCCCACGCAACATAAGCCGGCAATTTTATTGCATGGTGCAAGGGTAGTCAAAAGCGCTGCAAGCGCGGCGGGTCCGGGTCTCCGATCCGCTCCCGGCAAGGCCGCCGCCGGCGCGATGGGCTAGTGGGCGGACTCCAGCTCCGCCCACCGGCCGCGCAGCCGTTTCAGCGAGACCGGCTGGGCGGTTTTGAGCTCCTGGGCGAACAGCGAGACCCGCAGCTCCTCCAGCGCCCAGCGGAACGCGGACAGCTCGGGATCCCGGAGTCCCTCGGCCGCCACGGCCTCGGCCCGCCGGCGCCAGGCCTCCCACAGGGGACGGATCTCGGCCATGGACTGGTCGTCCCGCGCCGGATTGAGCGCCCGCTTCTCCAGGCGCCGCTCCATGGCGGCGAGGTAGCGCGGCAGGTGGCGCAGCGATTCGGCCGGGGTGACGGCGGCAAAGCCGCGGTAGACCAGGAAGCCGAGCTGCTCGCGCAGGTCGGCCCAGGCCGCTGCGTCCGCCGGCCTCGGCTCCCCCGCCAGCCGCCCCGCTACCGCATGGTATGTTTCCAGGGATCGCCCGGCAGCGGCCGCGAGACGGTTGGCCGCCTCGACCAGGTGCCGCCG
>JAQVKR010000289.1 GCA_028694565.1 Gammaproteobacteria bacterium
CTGTTCCTGGTGGAGGGCGACTCGGCGGGCGGTTCGGCCAAGCAGGCCCGGGACCGCGAGTTCCAGGCCATCATGCCGTTGCGGGGCAAGATCCTGAACACCTGGGAGGTGAACCCCGAGGAGGTGCTCGGCTCCCAGGAGGTGCATGACATCGCCGTGGCCATCGGCGTGGATCCCGGCTCCGGCGATCTGCAGGGACTGCGCTACGGCAAGGTCTGCGTGCTGGCCGACGCCGACTCCGACGGGGCCCACATCGCCACCCTGCTCTGCGCCCTGTTCCTGCGCCACTTCCGGCCGCTGGTGGAGGCCGGGCACGTCTACATCGCCATGCCGCCGCTGTACCGCATCGACGTGGCCAAGGAGGTCTACTACGCGCTGGACGAGGCGGAGAAGGAGGGGGTGATCGACCGTATCCGCGCCGAGCGCCGGAACGCGAGGATCGCCGTCACCCGCTTCAAGGGGCTGGGCGAGATGAACCCCCTGCAGCTGCGCGAGACGACCCTCTCGCCCGACACCCGGCGCCTGGTGCAGCTCACGGTGGCGCCCGATGACGCCAGCGACGAGCTGATGGACATGCTGCTGGGCAAACGCCGCTCCTCCGACCGGCGCGCGTGGCTGGAGCAGAAGGGCGACCTGGCCGAAGCGCTGTGACCGGGCCCGCCGACGGGACGGCGGGTGGCCGCAGGGACGCATCGATGCCTCTTGAGGGGCGGAGGAGGACAGCGGGGGAAGGCGATGACCGTTGAGCTGTTCCGGGAGGATGCCTATCTGCGCGAGTGCGGGGCGATCGTGCTCGCCGCCGGGGCGGAGGGCATCGTGCTCGACCGCACCGTGTTCTACCCTCGCGGCGGGGGCCAGCCCGGGGATGCGGGCTGGCTGATCCGCGCCGACGGCCGCCGGCTGGCCGTCACCGATACCCGCCGCGGCGGGAGCGGCATCCTCCATCTGCCGGAGGCGGGCGCCCCGCTGCCCGGCGCCGGCGAGCGGGTCACCGCGGTGCTCGACTGGGAGCGCCGCCACCGGCACATGCGCATGCATACCTGCCTGCACCTGCTCTGCAGCCTCATCCCCGCCGGCGTCACCGGCGGGGCCATCCGCGACGGCAGCGGGCGGCTCGATTTCGATCTGCCCGGGCAGTCGCTGGACCGGGAGGCGCTCAGCGCGGCGCTGAACCGCATCGTGGCCGCGGATCACCCGGTCACCAGCCGCTGGATCGACGCAGCCGAGCTCGATGCCCGGCCCGAACTGGTGCGGACGCTGTCGGTGCAGCCGCCGCGGGGCCGGGGGCGGGTGCGGCTGGTGGAGGTGGCCGGGGTCGACCTGCAGCCCTGCGGCGGCACCCACGTGGCCCGCACCGGCGAGATCGGGCCGGTGACGGTGACCCGGGTGGAGAACAAGGGGCGCAACAACCGCCGCGTCAGCGTCGCGCTGGACGCCCCTTGAGCGATCCACGCATCGCCGCCGGCAACGTAGTAAACTTGGGCCCGCTTTCGCCGGCGCCGATGCGCGCCGAGAAGGGTCGACCAGCCCGGCGGGATCCCGGCCGGGCCGGCGGCCGGCAATCCTGCTGAGGACGGAACGCAACATCCATGGCCGATTCCATCCAGATCAACCACGAGGGCGTGGAGCACCTCCCCCTCAAGACCTTCACCGAGAAGGCCTACCTCGACTACTCCATGTACGTCATCCTCGACCGCGCCCTGCCGCACATCGGGGACGGCCTGAAACCGGTCCAGCGGCGCATCGTCTACGCCATGTCGGAGCTGGGGCTCCGGAGCGGGGCCAAGCACAAGAAATCCGCCCGCACCGTCGGTGACGTGCTGGGCAAGTACCATCCCCACGGCGACTCGGCCTGCTACGAGGCCATGGTGCTCATGGCCCAGCCTTTCAGCTTCCGCTACCCGCTGGTGGACGGCCAGGGCAACTGGGGCTCCCAGGACGATCCCAAGTCCTTCGCCGCCATGCGCTATACCGAGGCGCGGCTGGCCCCGTTCGCCGATCTGCTGTTGGCCGAGGTGGGGCAGGGAACCGTGGACTGGGGCCCCAATTTCGACGGCACCCTGGAGGAGCCGCTGGTGCTCCCCGCCCGGGTTCCCCATCTGCTGCTCAACGGCACCACCGGCATCGCCGTGGGCATGGCCACCGACATCCCGCCCCACAACCTGCGCGAGGTGGCCGCCGCCTGCATCCGCCTGCTCGAGGACCCGGGCGCCTCGGTGTGGGACCTCTGCGAGCACATCCAGGGGCCCGACTACCCGGTGGAGGCGGAGATCATCACCCCGCGCGAGGAGTTGCTGAAGATCTACGAGACCGGCAGCGGCAGCCTGCGCATGCGCGCCCGCTGGGAGCGGGAGAACGGCGACATCCTCATCACCGCGCTGCCGCACCAGGTCTCCGGCGCCCGGGTGCTGGAGCAGATCGCCCAGCAGATGAACGCCAAGAAGCTGCCCATGGTGGCGGATCTGCGCGACGAGTCGGACCACGAGAATCCCACCCGGCTGGTGATCATCCCGCGCTCCAACCGCATCGACGTGGAGGCGCTCATGGGGCACCTGTTCGCCACCACCGATCTCGAGCGCAGCTACCGGGTCAACATCAACGTCATCGGGCTGAACGGCCGGCCGCAGGTGAAGAACCTGCGCGACCTGCTGGGCGAGTGGCTGGAGTTCCGCATCCAGACCGTCACCCGGCGCCTCCAGCACCGGCTGGAGAAGGTGCTGGCCCGGCTGCACATCCTCGACGGCCTGCTGGCGGCCTACCTCAACATCGACGAGGTGATCGCCATCATCCGCCACGAGGAGGAGCCGAAGCCGGTGCTGATGGAGCGGTTCGGCATCACCGACGTCCAGGCCGAGGCGATCCTGGAGCTGAAGCTGCGCCACCTGGCCCGGCTCGAGGAGATGAAGATCCGCGGCGAGCAGGAGGCGCTCGACGCCGAGCGCCGGTCCCTGGAGGAGATCCTCGGCTCCCATGCCCGGCTCAAGTCGCTCATCCGCGACGAACTGCTGGCCGATGCGGAGCAGTACGGTGACGGGCGCCGTTCGCCCATCGTGGCCCGGGCCGCGGCCCAGGCCATCGACGAGACCTCCCTGGTGGGGGCCGAGCCGGTCACGGTGGTGCTCTCGGAGAAGGGCTGGGTGCGCGCGGGCAAGGGCCACGACCTCGATCCGGCGGGGCTCAGCTACAAGGCCGGCGACAGCTTCCTGGCCGCCGCCTGCGGCCGCAGCAACCAGCCGGCGGTGTTCCTGGACGCCAGCGGCCGCAGCTACTCCCTGCCGGCCCACACCCTGCCCTCGGCGCGGGGGCAGGGCGAGCCGCTCACCGGCCGTCTCAGCCCGCCGGACGGGGCCGCCTTCGTCGGCGTCTACATGGGCGAGCCGAAGGAGCTCTACCTCATGGCCTCCGACGCCGGCTACGGCTTCGTCACCGAACTGGGTGAGCTGATCGCCAAGAACAAGGCCGGCAAGGCCATCCTCAACCTGCCCAAGGGCGCCCGCGTGCTGCCGCCGCGGCGGGTCGCGGATCCGGGGCGGGACCTGCTCGCGGCCGTCTCCAACAACGGCCGGCTGCTGGTCTTCCCGGTGGAGGATCTGCCGCGGCTGGCCCGCGGCAAGGGCAACAGGATCATGAGCATCCCGGGCGCCAGGGTGGCGGCGCGGGAGGAGTACGTGGTGGGCCTGGCGGTGATCCCGCCGGGTGGACGCCTCACCATCCACGCCGGCAAGCGCCACCTCACCCTGAAGCCCGCCGACCTGGAGCACTACCGGGGCGAACGGGGACGCCGCGGCAACAAGCTGCCCCGCGGATTCCAGCGGGTCGACCGCCTGGAATCCGACACTGCCGAGTGACCCGCTCACCACCCCTGCTGACAAGGATGAGACAACGATGGCTTTGATTCGCCCCTTCACCGGACTGCGCCCCCTGCCCGGACAGGCCGCCGCGGTCATCGCTCCGCCCTATGACGTGGTGACCGCGGCGGAGGCGCGGGCCCGCGCCGCCGGGCGGCCGTGGAGCTTCCTGCATATCTCCCGGGCCGAGATCGACCTGCCGGAGGGCGCCGATCCCCACGCGCCGGAGGTCTATGCCAAGGCGGCGCAGAACCTGGAGCGCATGCTCGCCGAGGGGATCCTGCACCGCGATACCCAGCCCCGCTACTGCGCCTACCGGCTGACCCGGGGCGCGCAGGCGCAGACCGGCCTGGTGGCGGTGGCCTCGGTGGCGGCCTACGAATCGGGCCGCATCCGCCGACACGAGTTCACCCGTCCGGACAAGGAGGATGACCGGGTGCGCCAGATCGAGGCACTGCACGCCCAGACCGGGCCGGTCCTGCTCACCTACCGCCAGGATGCGGCGGTGGCGGAACTGCTCGAGGCGGTGGCCGCCGGGGCGCCC
>JAQVKR010000290.1 GCA_028694565.1 Gammaproteobacteria bacterium
CCGTCCCTTGCCCGGGACTCCACGGCGGGCCCGGTTCGGCCTCGCCCTGGCCCTGGCCTTCATGCTCGCGCCCATCATGGCCCATGGCGCCGAGCCGCTGCGCATCGCCTCCGAGGGAGCCTACCCGCCCTTCAACTACATCGACGGGCAAGGCCGGCTCACCGGGTTCGACGTGGACATCGACCGCGCCCTGTGCGAGGCGCTGGAGACGGAATGCAGTTTCACCGCCGTGCCCTGGGAAGAGCTGATCCCGCGCCTGGAGTCGGGGGACTACGACGTGATCGTCGCGAGCATGGCGCGCACACCGGAGCGAGAACAACGGGTCGACTTCACCGATCACTACTACCGCTCCCGCTCCGCCTTCGTCGCCCGGAGCGGCAGCGGCCTGCAGCCCAACCGCCAGAACCTGCGCGGCAAGCGGCTGGCCGCCTCGGTGGCCTCGATCCAGGCCGAATACCTCGAACGGCACTACGCCGACATCGCCGACATCGTGACCCCGCCCACCAGCGGCGACGCCTTCGCCATGCTCGTCGCCGGCGAGGTGGATGCCGTCCTGTCCGACAGCCTCAACGGGCTCGATTTCCTCGATTCGGAACGTGGCCGCGAGTTCGATTTCGTGGGTGACGCGCTGCCTCCCGAGGATGTCGGGGGGGCCGCCCACATCGCCGTGCGCAAGGGTGAGCAGGCACTGGTGAAGCGGCTCAACCAGGCGCTGGCGCGGATCCGGGTGGAGGGGATCTATGATCGCATCAACCACCGCTTCTTCCCCTTCAGCATCTACTGAGTCGCACAACACCCACCGCGCCCGGAGCGCAGTCCCGAGATAAGCCATGCCCGCACCGAACCACACCCCGGAAGGCGGATCCCCCGGCGCTCCACCCGCTCCGGCTCGACAGGGCCACCTGGGCCTGGTGCCCGCCGCGCTGGTCTTCGGCGCCCTGCTCCTGGCGCTGTTCGCGGGCACCAGCCTCCTGGTCGGCAAGGCGCTGGTGGACATAGAGCAACTCGCCACCGATACCCGCGACGTGCTCCTGCCGGGGCTCATCCGCCACCAGAGCACGGCCGTGAACATCGAACGGCTGCGGGGCTTCGGAGAGGTGGTTCTCACCACCCCCGACCCCGAGCGGCGGCGGCGCGTCCGGCTGGCCGCCTACATCCTCGCCAACGACTCGGTATTCGAGGAGGAGTCGCGGGTCCACCAGACCATCCGGCTCGCCTACGAGGCCATCCTCTACGTCACCCGTACCCGGGATGAGCAGGAAAAGGGGGAGGAATGGATCGCCAACCGCCTGGAAACGATCCGGGCGCGCATCGAAGCCCTGGCCCGGGAAGCCGGCAAGGAACAGATCCGGAGGCTCTATCACGCGGGGCACCTGCTCACCAGCGTTCAGCATGCCGCCACCCGGCTGGAACTGGCCCGCCTCGAGGCGGCCTTCAACGCCGTGGCCACTCGCCTGCCCGGGGAGAGCGGCGGCTGGCGGGAAGTCATCGAACAGCGCCGCGCCATCATCAACGCCGGGGAGACCGCCGAGGCCCGCTGGGCCGCCGCCCGCCAGACCCTGGAAGCGTTGGCCGACAGCCTCTCCACCCGGGCGGCGCTGCGGGCCTCCGACCGCTCGGGACTCATCGTGAAGCTGGCGGAGCAGGCCCGGCTGGTGGGCACCGGCGCCCTGCTGACCCTGCTCGGGGTCCTGCTCATCCTGGCCCTGCTCTGGCGCCGGCACATTCTCATGCCGATCCTCGCCGCCACCCGGGGGCTCGAACAGGCCCAGTCCACCCACCATCCGGTGGTGCTGCCCCACGTGCGCATCCGCGAGCTGGACGCCATCAACCGGGCGGTGGAGAGCTTCGGCCGGATGCTGTCCCAGCTCCACGACGCCAATACCCAGCTGCGCCGCCTCTCGGACCGGGACGGCCTGACGGGCATCCCCAACCGCCGCCGCTTCGACACCGCCTACGCCAATCTCTCCAAGCTCGCCCGCCGCCACAGCCGTCCGCTGGCGGTCATCATGATGGACATCGATTTCTTCAAGGCCTACAACGACACCTATGGCCATCTCCAGGGCGACGAGTGCCTGAAACGGGTCGCCCACGCCATCGAGCGCGTCGCCCATCGCACCGGCGACGTGGTGGCCCGCTACGGCGGCGAGGAGTTCGTCGCGGTCCTGCCCGAAACCGACGCGCCCGGCGCCCGGCGCATCGCCGAGCGCATGCGGGCGGCGGTGGCCGAACTGGCCATCGAGCACCGGACCTCCACGGTGGCCGGGCATGTGACCGTGAGCATGGGCGTGGCCGCCTCCGGCCCCGAACACCCGTTCGATCCCGAGACCCTGGTGGATATGGCCGACCAGGCCCTGCTGCGGGCCAAGCGCAACGGGCGCAACCGTATCTGCACGGCGACCGGCGGAGGGAAATGCGAAGCGGAGTGCAACCCCGGCCGCTGAACCCGCTGCCCGTGCCCGGGCGTCATCCACTCAGGATGCGCGGCCAGCGGACGTGAACCGCCCCGGCCGGCTCCGGCTCGATCACCACCACGTAGACCCGGCGCTCGCTCCCTTCGCGGGCCACCAGCCCCTGAATCCATTGTCCGCGGATCAGGTCGTACCAGCAGGGGCGATTCCCGGCGTCCTGCTCCATGAAGCGCTTCAGCGTCAGCTTCACCGGCACCGGGAACCAGCGGTCCCAGCGCCCGGCGCGGATGGCCTCCAACCGTGCCCAGCCGCCCAGCGGCAGCTGCCCCGCCTGCTGGGGCCGTCGCCCCCAGGGCAGCAGCTGCACGCCGCCGTCGCGGCGGCGCACCGGCAGCCGCGCCCCCGGCCCGGAGAAGTGGACCCGCACACCCCGGCCCTCGTGTTCGAAATAGACGCCGCCGCACATGACCACCCGACTCAATAAATAACATCAAATAAGATTCTTAACTGTCTGAAATATATACTATATGTATTATTTTTCAACAAACACTCCCGAATCACCCCCGGCACCGGGAAACATTCCGCAAATCGGCGTCAACACATTGACGGAAAAGGACTTCATACACTCCGGCGGTGACCGAACGGCTTCCAGCCGGGGGCGATCACATCGGGCATGGAGGAGCGATCGAGCAACCGGGCCGGCGCCAGGGCGAACTGGCCGAAACGCCGGTTCACCGCGTCCATGACCCCGTTGACCTCGGGATGCCCGGGCGTCTCGCCGGCGAACAGCTCCAGCTGGGCCCGTGCCGGAACGGGGTCGAGGGCGGTCACCTGGACCTGGTGCACTCCCGCACCGTCCCAGTGCCGACCGAGCGCCTCCCGGCACAGGGCCGCGATCTGATGGCCGTCGTCGGTGGGCATGGCCGTGCGCAGGCGCGCCCCCTCCCAGCCGTCCCGGACCCGCAGCCCGATGAAGAATTCCCGCGCCGCCAGCCCGTGCCGCCGCAGCCGGGCGCCCACCTTCTCGCTCATGTGCAGCAGGTAGGTGAGCAGGACGGCCCGATCGCGGGTGTCCGGCGGCACCACCTTGCCGTGGCCCACGGACTGCGGCGGCGCGACACCGGTCCGCACCGGTTCCGGGTCCCGACCCTGGGCCATGTACCAGATGCGCCGGCCGGGGTTGCCGAAGCGCCGCGCCAGCACCCCGATGGGCAGCCGCGCCATCTCGCCGCAGGTACGCACCCCGTGCCGGGCGAGAAAGGCGCCGACACCCCCGGCCACCCCGCACAGCTCGGTGACGGGAACATCGCGGAGACGCGCGGCCGCCTCCCAGGGGGGAATGACGGTGAAACCGTCGGGCTTGTCCTGCCTGGCGGCGAACTTGGCGGTGGTCCTGTCTCCGCTCACGCCCACCGAGCACAGCACCCCGGATGCCTCGAACACCCGCCGCTTGGCCAGCCGGGCGATGCGCACCGGACTGCCCAGCAGGCGCTGGCAGCGGGTGACGTCCAGGAACGCCTCGTCCACCGAGAACACCTCGATGTCGGGCGAGATCGCCGCCAGGGCCTCCATGATGGCGGTGGAGACCTCCGCGTAGCGCTCCGGCCGGGCGGGGCACTGGATCAGGCCGGGACAGAGCCGCCGCGCCTGGGGCAGGCGCATGCCCGTGCGCACCCCGAAGGCGCGCGCCTCGTAGGAGCAGGTGATGACGCAGGTCCCCTGGCGGCCGTTGGTGATGGCCACCGGACGCCCGCGCCACTCCGGCCGGTCCCGCTGCTCCACCGAGGCGAAGAAGGCGTTCATGTCCACCAGGAT
The DNA here is from genome assembly GCA_028694565.1 of Gammaproteobacteria bacterium. GTDB lineage: Bacteria > Pseudomonadota > Gammaproteobacteria > DSM-26407 > DSM-26407 > Thioalbus. The sequence continues at coordinate 4,227 of JAQVKR010000290.1, forward strand.
GAGGGCCCGCGGCCAGCGCACCGGACACGCGTCCGCGCCGGCGGGAGGGACGGGATCGGGGGCGGAAGGGTCCGCCAGGGGCGGGGCTGCGGGCATGGCGGCTTTCTCGCTGGGCTCCCCTTCAGAATAGAGAACCAATAGAGAACTTTCAATCGCCCAAGCGGT
>JAQVKR010000291.1 GCA_028694565.1 Gammaproteobacteria bacterium
CCCTCGGGGGTGTCCGGCGGGGTACGGCGAAACGGGTTTTTCATGCTCGATCCTCGGTTTGTGATGCCCAAATGATGCCCAGATAGCATGATTATGGTCCGTGATAGCTACAAAAACAACTGTATAATCAATATGATAGGGAATTTATAGGGCATGATGCATACTCAAGTGGTCAAAAACCAGGTTCTCTGTTGGTTCTCTATCTGCGTCAACGGTCCTGGAGGGCGTCGTGGCCGGGCTTGGGTGGTGTGCTGGCGGTCGAGGTCAACGTGGTGGGGTGCGCCTCAACTCGCCCCGGCCATGCCGCCCTGCAGCTGGTAGGAAGGCATGGCGGCGGCGACGTGAGCCCACCTCGGTGTTGTTGCCGTGAGCCGGGATGAAGACCACCTCGGCCAGGAGCTCGCCGGCCGCGGTTGATGCTCGCCAGGTCGCCGTGGAGGGAATCCCCGCTTCGGCGCCAGGTCCACAGGCGGTCTTGCCGGGCTCCGGCCGTAACCGCCTCAGAGGCCGCAGGAGCGGCGCGGGCAGGTGGGACGGCCACAGGCATAGGCCATGGGCTCCAGGCCGCCGCACGGCGCAGCAGGGGCTGCGTGGGGCGGTGGTCTGGCCAGGTGGCGGTCTCACGCACGCGACGGGTGGCGCTTTGTGCAGAGGGTCGAGCGGGGGAGGCGGCGTTCTATGCGGGCTTGCGGCCATACCACCGCGCCACATGACCACATTAACCATCCACAATGCGGCCATGGGGCCGCGACCCCATGGAGTACCGGAGCGACACGGCCTGCAACAGAACAGGCACCCGCCGACTACTGGTTCAGGCGCGGAACCAGCCCGCGCTTCTCTTCACCTGGAAACCGGGGCGGGCGGAAGGCTTGGCGGTATCGTTGCCGGGGGTGGGTGGAGTCCATCGGTATTTATTACCGGGGGGTAAAAATAACGTCCCGTCACCCACGTCATCGTCACCCGTCACCGTCACCCCCCGTTCCTAGGGGGGGGGTGACGACGGTGACAAGGGGGTTGTCACCGTCTACGTCACCGTCTGGAGCCCACGGTTTTATTGACTTGTCACCGTCTGTCACCGTCACCGTCACCCGTCACCGTCACCGTCACCGTCGGGGGTCTGAAAATGGGGCAGGCGGTGACAGTCTGCAATGCGCTATTTCCGAAAATAACGCGTTAATTTCCGCTCTCCCCGGATAGATAACGGATATGCGGATCGGTCCAGGCGATAATTTTTGCCCTGCGGAGCCGGTCTTTCAGCTTGTGGAACTGCTGGCGCGGCTCCTCCCGCTTCCGCACCCCGGCCGCCACCATCCACTCCTTGAAGGTGTCGAAGGTAATACGCCCCGGCTGCTCGGACTCCCATCGAAAGCGCAACGCCACCGCGGCCTCCAGGAACTTGCCGGTAAGCCCTTTGAACCGCGGATCATCCTCGAAGATGACCTCCCCGGGGCGGATGTGGGGTTCAACGACAACGCAGGAGGTGATCGGCGCCCCCCGGGTATTGAAGCCAACTTCTATCGTGTCGAGCTGGAAGGGGAGTTTGCGCCCGCCCACCATGTCTCTCTGCTTGTGGCACTCAGCTTCCCAATTGGCGATCTCGATCTCCGTGTCAATGGCGGCCTTCAGTGCGGAGTGCCCGCGGGCGCCTTTGGCCCGGTCCTTCCCTGTATGGTGGACCACCATCACGTGTGCGCGGGTGGCACCTTTTATCCGGTCAATGCTGTCCACAAGGGCGCTCATGTCCTTGCCGCTGTTTTCATCCCCGCCGGCCATTGCTCGGGCCAAGGTGTCGATGACCACCAGCGCCGGCTCGGCCCCCAGCCGCGCCCCGGCCTCCAGGATGAGCTCCACGAGAGCCTCGGTATCGGACTTTTCATCCAGCAGGTTGACGGAGCAGGGCACCAGCGCAAAGGGGATGGACTGCCGCCCAATGCCGTGGTGCTCACGGAAGGCGACAACGCGTTTCGCCATGGAACCGCCGCTCTCGGCTGCCACGTAGACGACAGCGCCGCGCTCTACCTGGTTGCCGCGCCACTCCCGGCCTAGTGCAACATGGAGCGCCAGGTCCAGCACGAAAAACGATTTGCCCACGTTCGAGCTGCCGTAGACCACGCTCCTGCCGGCCTGCTCCAGCCAGTTCTCCACCAGCGCGGGCGGCTCGTCGCCGATCTCGATGTCGGCGAAGTCCACGCAGTAGATCCGCTTCCGCTGCACCAGCTTGTCCAGGGCCTTGCCGCTGTAGGTCTCGCTCCGGTCCCAGTGTTCGCGCAGCTCGTTGAACCGCCCGGGCTCCGTCCGCTTCAGCTCGGCCAGCTCCGCGGCGTGACTGCGCACCTCGCCCGGCTCCCAGCCCTCGGCACCCTCGAATGGGTCCAGCCGGCCCAGGTCGGCCCACCCGGCGGCCAGGGCCACGCGGCGCAGGAGCTCGGCCAGCGGCTTCTCTAGCACTTCGTCGCCGGTATCATCCCGGGCGCGGTCGAGCTCGTCCATCACGTGCCCCTGGAAGTCCGGCCAGCGCCGATCGTGGCAATGGCCGTGATGGCAGCGATAGACAAGCTGCCCGCCCGGGCCGGTGAGGACCGCGGAGCCGCTATCCGCGCCCCCGGTGTGCTCGCCCACCCAAGGGCATGTGATGTCATAGCGCCCGGCGCCCAGCTTCGACTTGAGCAACCCCATGGCGGCCAGCGCCCCGGGGATCGGGTCCCCCGCCCAGTCTGCCGGGGTGAATGTCGCGCCGGTCTCGGTCACGGCATCCAAGTCGATATCGAACGGCGCGGCCAGGTCCTCGAGGGTGTAGGTACGTTCGGGATGCCACGCCCGAAGCACGTGGCGAAAGGGCTCGCCGTTGACGTACCGCTTGGCCTTCATGTTGCTCCCGACCGGCAACCGGACATAGCGGGTCACGCCCTTCATGCCGGGGTCCTTGCCGTCCTCCGTGATGCCCGCGGCCACCAAGCCGTTGAGCAGGGCCTCCACGCGGCCCCGGTTGGTCTCGGGGGTGGTGAGCTTGTAACCCCACTGCTCACTGCCGGCGGACGTTGAGAGCCGCCAGGAGGGCAGGAGACCGTCCAGCTTGGCCGGGTCCACCTTCTCGCGCACATCGTCGATGACAACGCAGTACGTGGCCTCGTGTAGGTGCTTCCGGCGGCGCTGCCTGCCTTCCGGGTCGGCGCTGAACGTCGAGACGGCGAAAAACGTATTGTTCCCGGGCTTCAGGCGGCGGCGCTTTTCGCGGTAGGGCCCGCCGGCCCACAGGTGGTTCTTGTCCTGCCCGTCGAGCGTTCCGGGATCTTCAGCGAAGGCGCAGACGTGCGCCCGGAAGTAGTCCCCGCCGAAAATGGCTTTCAGAAAATCTTCGTTGGAGAGCTCGATCCGTTCGTCGTCGGTAACATGGGCGGATGATTTGGAACGTTCGTTCTGATGTGCCATACTAGGGGTGCTCCTGTTTGTTGATGCTCCTGGTTGACCTCTTGAGCAACCCCCTTGCCCCGCTCTCCGGCGGGGTTTTTATTGCCCTGCTGCCGTGTTCTGGAACGATGGTTCTTATCTGGATAGAATATCGGCACGCGGAGTGATGACCCGCATAGAGGGCTCGCCTTTCCCCGATCCCGGGGGCCAGATGGAGGCGAGTCCTCGCCTTTTCTGCGGCCGTCACGGCTGCGCCTCCAGCTCCGGCAGGTGTGCCGGGTCCAGCATCACCAGCGCCCGGGAGATCCGCCGCGGGTGCAGCTTCCGACCGTCGAGGAACTGGCGCGGCTGCGCCCAGGGGCAGGCCACCAGCAGGCGGAGCCCGTTCGGCATAAAGACGATCGCCGCGGTCCCGGTGCCCTCGATGACGTTACGGCCGGAGACCACCTCCAGCTCATCCGGCTCACGGCGCCAACGGGCCAGGCCGTTCGGGAGCCGCACGGGCTGCACGTGCTTGGCGAAGCTGTTGAGGAGTTCGGCGGCGGCCCGGGTGCTGCTCTCGTTGGCCTCGCCGACGGGCACGAACCGTTGCAGCCAGTAGTGCAGCGGATTCCCACCACACCAGATGCTGCGCCCGCGGTTAACGGTTTTGACGGCGTTAATCTGCTCGGGCAGCTCGGGCGTATCTCGGAAGTCCCAGCCGGGGGCGTCGATGGTGATCACCACCTCGGCATCGGCCAGAATCACGCGCCCAGGAGAAGCCTCGATGCGGTAGGGGCCCCCACCCTCATCGTCGTTGAAATAACCGCGGGTGGTGTCCTCCATGCCGCTCGGGGTGAGCTCGGCCAGGGTAGCGTCCACGTCGCGGCGCAGCCGCTCCAGGTCCTCGCCGGTGATGCGTTCCGCCGCGCCGGGCGGCAGTCCGGGGATCGCGCTCATGCCCCACCCCCCCGGCGCTCTGCGGCCTGCTGGCGGAGG